>SKOX01000424.1 GCA_007119835.1 Paracoccaceae bacterium | reverse complement strand
TTCGCGGGTCGCATGCTCAACGTGCTGCGGCTGGGAGCGTTCCTGCCGGGGCAGGGGAGCGACCGCGGCCTCGCGCCCGGGTCAGGCGGCCGACGCCCGAGCTCGACGCCTGTGGCCGCTCGGCTGCGGGACGGCTGCCTAAAGCCTTGCTGACGGGCCGTGCGGCGCGGCAAGGTACGGCAAGACATGGGCCGCAGGCGCAAGGGACCGTGAAACATCTCGCGTGAAGGTGGAGGGCTGCGCAGCATGACGTCGCGTCTTGTCGGGACGGTCGCCATCATCGGCTTCGGCGCGATCGGCCGCGTGCTCGCGGAGCGCCTGCTCGCCGACTCGGAGGGGCCACGGCTCGTCGCCGTCGCGGTCCGCTCGAATGCGCAGGGCGCGCGCGCCGCCTTGCCCCCGCACGTCGCCGTCGCCGGCAGCCTCGCCGAGCTGCTGCAGGTGCGTCCGGACCTGGCGGTCGAGTGCGCCGGCCAGGAGGCGCTCGCCGCCTTCGCCCCGGCGCTGCTCGCGGCCGGTATCGACGTCATGGCGGCTTCTACCGGTGCCCTGGCCCGACCCGGCGTGCTCGAGGAATGGCTTCCGGGCGGGGCGCAGCACCGGGGGCGTCTCTTCATACCGGCCGGCGCGCTTGCCGGGCTCGATGGTCTCGGGGCGCACCGGCTCGCCGGGCTCGAGCGGGTCACCTACACCTCGATCAAGCCGCCTGCGGCCTGGCGCGGCACCCCTGCGGAGGCGGCGCTCGACCTCGACGCGCTCGCAAGGCCCGCAATGTTCTTCGAGGGCACCGCGCGGGAGGCGGCGCTCGCCTACCCGAAGAACGCCAACCTCGCCGCGACGGTGGCGCTCGCGGGCCTGGGGCTCGACGCGACGCAGGTCCGGCTCGTGGCCGACCCGGAGGCGACCGGCAACACCGGCATCCTGGAGGCCGAGAGCAAGATCGGAACGCTGCGGGTCGAAAGCGCCGGCCGCCCGAGCGCCAATCCCAGAACGTCCGCTTCGACGGCCTTCAGCCTCGCCCACGCCGTCGCGAACCAGACCGCCCGACTGGTGATCTGATCGCTGTACCGGGAGCGCCCGACCGGACATCGGCGCAGCCCGACGCCCGGCCGCCGCGACGGCGAAAGCACGCCGCGGCGCTTTTTGCTCTTGCGATCTATTCGCAATCTGGGCAGCGTGCGCGCAATTCAGAGCAAGGGGACCCGCCAATGAACGTCGCATCTCGTGTTGGAGCATCCGTAGCCGCGCTGGCCGCAGCCGCGATCGTCGCGGGCGGACCGGCCGCGGCCGAGCAGCAGCCGCTCTCCATCGTCGCCACCGTCGGCATGATCGCCGACGTCGCGGAGAACGTCGGCGGGGACTGCGTTGCCGTCACGACGCTGATGGGACCGGGCACCGATCCGCACGAATACCAGCCGACCGCCGGCGACGTCCGCCGCCTCAGCGAGGCCGACCTCATCCTCTATGGCGGCTACATGCTCGAGGAGCAGATGAGCGAGGTCCTCGGCCGCCTCGGCGAACGGCGGCCGGCGCTCGCGCTGATGGAGGCGGCGACCGATCCCGCCGAGCTGATCGCCGACGAGGAGGAAGCCGCCGGCATCGACATGCATCTGTGGATGGACGCGAGCCTGTGGTCGCGGCTGGCGCCGACCTTCGCCGAGGCGCTCGCCGAGTTCCGCCCCGAGTGCCGCGAGCAGGCGGAGCGGAACGCCGAAGCCTATGTCGAGCGCCTCGCGGCGTTGCACGGCTGGGTTGCCGACGCGATCGCCACGATCCCCGAGGCGCACCGCTACCTCGTCACCGCGCACGACGCCTTCGCCTATTACGGGGAGGCCTACGGCATCGAGGTCATCGCGGTCCAGGGGATCAGCACGATGGCCGAGGCGAGCGTCGCCGACATCCGCGAGACGGTGGACGCCGTCGTCGAGACCGGCGTGCCGGCGATCTTCGTCGAGACCACGATCAACCCGCGCACCGTCCAGGCCGTGGCCGAGGCGGCGCGGCAGCGGGGTCACGCGGTGGAGATCGGCGGTGCGCTCTATTCCGACGCGCTGGGCGAGGCGGGCTCGGTGGCCGCGACCTACGTCGGCATGATCTTCGCGAACACCCGCACCATCACCGAGGCCCTCGGCGGCGACCTGCCGCCCCTGCCCGCGGCACTCGCGGACTGGGCCGAGGAATGGGGGCTTCCCTCCGCGTGATCCGCGGCCGGCCTCGCCGATCCCGCCGCCCGGGCCGCGCGGGCAGGGGCGCGCCAGATCGTCGCGCCCTTTGTTCCGGAGGGCCCGCCGCGCCTGGTGCTTTCTTCAAATCGGGTTCTGGGCGCCGGCAAAGTAGATGAAGTTCCCGTCTTGATCATAAAGCGGCCGGACCCGGAGGCGGTTCATGAACGGCTCGCCGGACTTCCTGTAATTGAGGATGTCCACGGTGAACGCGACGCGCTTCGCTAGGCCTCTCCGAATCGCTTCGACAGCCTCCGGGTCGGTTCCCGGCCCCTGGAGAAAGCGGCAGTTCCGCCCCAGAGCCTCTTCCGGCGAATAGCCGGTCTGGGCCTCGAATTCCTCGCTCACATAGATCATCGGATTGTCCGGAAGGGCGGGATTCGTGATCACGACGCTCATCGAGCGCTCATCGGAATCCAGCAGCCCTATGAGCTCATCCTCGGTTGGCACCCCGTCTGACATCGCCGCCTCCGCGTCCTGGCCTGCTTCCGCAACTGGCTTGCAGGCGGTCAGGGTACCGCTTCCGGATGCGATGCACAAAGCGATTTGGCCGTGTCGGGCGGCTGCATTCACCGGCGATCGCCAGGGGCCTCCTCCGGCCTCGACGGCCCGCGCCGCCCGCCCTCGGGCGCGAGGGGCACCGTCGGAAGCGACGCTCGGCGCGCGACGCGCGTTCACGGCACATCGGTCGCGCCTGCCATGTGCATGCTGCGTCGCACCCCGGAACGCCAGCCCGTCCCTCACGTTCTCCCGGTGACAGCGGGCGCGCGCCCGCTCCCGGAGAACAAGAGGAGGAACACCATGTCGCACCACGATGACGAGCACGACGTCTGGAAAATCATTCAGGATCAGCGCATCGCCATGCTGACCACCGTCGACGAAAGCGGCGACATCGTCAGCCGTCCGATGGCGACCCTCGCCCGGCCCGAGGAGCACCGCATCTACTTCGTCACCCGCACGGATGCCAAGGTCGGCCAGATCGGCGGCTCGGCCAAGGTCAACCTCGGCTTCGCGGACACCCGCAAGAACACCTATCTCTCGCTCTCGGGCACCGCCCATACCAGTCAGGATCGCGACAAGCTTCGCGAGCTCTGGTCGATGTTCGTCGAGGCCTGGCTGCCGCAGGGACCGGATGCGCCCGACGTGGCGCTCGTGACGGTCGAGCCCGAGCACGCCAAGCTCTGGGACTCGACGTCGAGCAAGCTGATCTACACCGGAAAGGTGCTCGCCGCCGTTGCCCGGCAGGACCCGCCCAAGGGCCAGACGGTCAAGACGGTGAAGATGTAGCCCCGACCCAGCCTCGTCCGCGAGCGCGCCGCACTCGTGGCGAGGCTGCGCCCGCGCGCCCCGGGTCGGCTCCCGCCGCCCTTCCGCGCGGCGCGGGGTCGCACCATGGCCTCGGCCAAGCGCTCATGCTCCGCCTGGATCGCCCGGCGGCATCCGCAAGCGGCACCGCGTTCGCGAAACGGCACGGCCGCGCCGGGTTCGCGCTTGCGGGCGCCGATCATTTCCATTAACTTGGAGACATGGAAAAGGCCTCCGCCATCGCAGCCCTCGCCGCGCTCGCGCAGGAGAACCGTCTCGACGTCTACCGGCTGCTCGTCCAGGCGGGGAGCGGCGGTCTCGCGGTGGGACGGATCGCCGAGCGGCTCGGGCTGCCTTCCGCGACGCTGTCGTTCCACCTCAGCCAGCTCAAGCATGCCGGCCTCGTCTCGTTCCGGCGCGAGGGGCGGTCGCTGATCTACACGGCGAACTTCGCGGCCATGAACGAACTGCTCGGCTACCTGACCGAGAATTGCTGCGCTGCCGACGGCGCGGGCTGCGAGATCGACGTCGAGGCCTTCGCAGCCGGCGGGCCGCTCCCCGCCGCCTCCGGATAGGGCGCGATGTCACCACCCGATCCGCCACATGCCGAAGCGCAGGCCCGGAGACCTGTCCCGCGGCCACGCCCACGCGAGGAGTGCCGATGACGCCATCAGCCGCGACCCCGCTCGCCGACCTGCCGAACGTCGAGCCCGGCCGTCTCGAGCCGATCGACGCGGCGGCGCTGGCCGGAGATGCCGGCTTCTCCCATGCGCCGCGGATACTCCTGCTCTACGGCTCGCTCCGGCAGCGTTCCTATTCGCGCCTCGCCGCGGAGGAGGCCGGGCGCCTGCTGCGCTGGTTCGGCGCCGAGACGCGGATGTTCGACCCCCACGATCTGCCGTTGCCGGACGCCACCGGGCCGGATCACCCGAAGGTGCGCGCGCTGCGCGATCTGGTGGCCTGGTCGGAAGGCATGGTCTGGTCCTCCCCCGAGCGGCACGGCGCGATGACCGGCATCATGAAGGCCCAGATCGACTGGATCCCGCTCGCGCTCGGCAGCGTGCGCCCGACCCAGGGCAAGACCCTCGCGCTGATGCAGGTGAGCGGCGGCTCGCAGAGCTTCAACGCCCTCAACCAGATGCGCATCCTCGGGCGGTGGATGCGCATGGTCGTCATCCCGAACCAGTCCTCGGTGCCGAAGGCGTGGGGCGAGTTCGACGAGGCCGGACGGATGCGGCCGTCGCCCTTCTACGACCGCATCGTCGACGTGATGGAGGAGCTGGTGAAGTTCACCCATCTCACGCGGGGCCGGTCGGCCTACCTCACCGACCGCTATTCCGAGCGGGTCGAGACGCCGGAGGAAGTGTCGCGGCGCGTGAGCCGGCGATCCCTCTGACAGCCATGCAGACCGCGGTCTTCCTCCTCCATCCCCTCAGGGCGGTCCGCCGCTCCATGAACGGCCACCGCCTCCGCCCGAACCCAAGCTTCTGAAAGATCCTCGCCCCATGTCCTCCTTCGAGAAATACCTCTCGCTCTGGGTCGCGCTCTGCATCGTCGCGGGGCTGCTGCTCGGCACCCTCATGCCCGGACTCTTCGGCTTTCTCGCCGGGCTCGAATACGGCTCGGTGAACTTCGTCGTCGCCCTGCTGATCTGGGCGATGGTCTATCCGATGATGGTGGCCGTCGACTTCTCCAGCCTGCGCCGGGTGCACGAGCGGCCGAAGGGCCTGATCATCACCCTCGCAGTGAACTGGCTGATCAAGCCCTTCACCATGGCCGCACTCGGCGTGCTGTTCTTCCACTACATCTTCGCGCCCTTCATCGACCCCGCCGACGCCGGGCAGTACATCGCCGGCATGATCCTGCTCGGCGCGGCGCCCTGCACCGCGATGGTCTTCGTCTGGTCGCAGATGACCAAGGGCGACCCGAACTACACGCTGGTGCAGGTCTCGCTCAACGACGTGATCATGATCTTCGCCTTCGCGCCGATCGTGGCCCTGCTGCTGGGTGTCACCGACCTCTCGGTGCCGTGGGAGACGCTGCTGCTCTCGGTCGGCCTCTACGTCGTCATCCCGCTCGCCGCCGGCGTCTGGACCCGGATGTACCTGACGCGCGGCACCGGGCGCGCCGCCGAGGCCGAGGCCGAGGTCGCCCGCTTCACCGCCCGGGTGAAGCCGTTCTCGGTGCTCGGGCTCCTCGCCACGGTGGTGCTGCTCTTCGGCTTCCAGGGCGACGTCATCCTCGGCCAGCCGCTGCTCATCGCGATGATCGCGGTGCCGCTCCTGATCCAGTCCTACGGCATCTTCGCGCTCGCCTACGGCGCCGCCTACCTGTGGCGGGTGCCGCACCCGGTCGCGGCGCCCTGCGCGATGATCGGCACCTCGAACTTCTTCGAGCTCGCCGTCGCCGTCGCCATCGGCCTCTTCGGCCTCACCTCCGGCGCGGCCCTCGTCACCGTCGTCGGCGTCCTCGTCGAGGTGCCGGTGATGCTGTCGCTGGTCGCCTTCGCCAACCGCACGCGGCACCTGTTCCCGGCCGAGGAGAGCGCGATCCGGCAGCCGCGCCGCGAGGAGCAGACGTGATGTTCAGCACGGCGCTGGTCGCGCTCGACCTGTCGCCCGCCGAGGCGCCGATGCTCGAATGCCTGGCGGATCTCGAGACCTGGGGCGTGAAGCGGGCCGTGCTCACCCACGTGGTCAAGGTCGGCTACATGCAGGGCTCGACCTATGGCCGCCGCGAGGAATACGTCGACTGGCTGGAGCGGAAGGCGGCGCCGCTGCGCGAGCGCGGGCTCGAGGTCGCCGTCGACGTGCGGGCGTCCGGCGTGCCGGCGCAGGAGCTGCTCGCTGCCGCGGCCGAAGCCGGCGCCGATCTGGTCGTGGTCGGCTCGCGCGGGGAGAACATGGCCCGCCAGCTCTTCCTCGGCAGCACCGCCCGGGAGGTGATCCGCGACGCGACGCTGCCGGTGCTGCTCGAGTGGATCGAGCCGTCCGCAGAGGAGACGGCCGCGCGGTGCGAGCGGGTCTGTCGCCGGTCGCTGGCGCGGCTCGTGGTCGCCACCGACTTCTCGCGGCGGGCACGGGCGGCCGAGGAGGCTGCGATCGCGCTCGGCCGGCAGGGGCTGGGGGTCGACGTCGTGCACGCGGTCCCCGCCGAGGTCGTCGCCGGAACGCCGGCCTGGCCGATCATGGCGAAGGCGGCGCTCGACGACCTGGCGCAGCGGGTGTCCGAAACCGGCGCGCAGACCGAGGTCCACGTCATCGACGGCGATCCGGCCGAAACGATCGCCGCCTTCGCCAGGGCGCGGGACGCGAGCCTGATCGTCGTCGGCAAGCACGGGCAGGGCTGGATCGAGAGCATGGTGATCGGCTCGACCGCCGCGCGGATCTGCGAGATCGCGCGGCGGCCGGTCCTCATGGTGCCGAAGGCGGCCGGGTAGGCCCGCACGTGAAGCGCGTCCTGTTTCTCTGCGTCGCGAACAGCGCCCGCAGCCAGATGGCCGAGGGCCTCGCACGGGCGAGGCTCGGCTCCGACGTGGCGGTGGAGAGCGCGGGTTCAGCGCCGTCGCGGCTGAACCCGCTGGCGGTCGAGGCCATGGCCGAGGTCGGGATCGACATCGCGGGCCAGCGCGCGAAGTCGCTGGACGAGATCGACACCGGCGGGCTCGACCTCGTCGTGACGCTCTGCGCCGAGGAGGTCTGTCCTGTCCTGCCCGGCAGGGTGCGGCGGCTGCACTGGCCGATCCCGGATCCGGCGCGCGAAGGTCTCGCGCCGGAAGAGGGCCGCGCCGCCTTCCGCGCCGCCCGCGACGCGATCCGCGCCCGCCTCGAGGAGCTGGCG
>SKOX01000016.1 GCA_007119835.1 Paracoccaceae bacterium | reverse complement strand
GACTTCGCGAAGGCGGGCGAGCTGCAGTACGGCGTCATCCCGCAGCTCGAGAAGAAGCTCGCCGAGGCCGAGGCCGCCGAGGGCGACGGCGTGATGGTCGAGGAGGCCGTGTCGCCCGAGCATGTCGCCCAGGTCGTCGAGCGCTGGACCGGCATCCCGGTCGACCGGATGCTCGAGGGCGAGCGCGACAAGCTCCTGCGGATGGAGGAGGAGATCGGCAAGCGCGTGATCGGCCAGCGCGAGGCGGTCGAGGCGGTGTCGAACGCGGTGCGGCGCGCGCGGGCGGGGCTGAACGACCCGAACCGGCCGCTGGGGTCGTTCCTGTTCCTCGGCCCGACCGGCGTCGGCAAGACCGAGCTCACGAAGGCGCTCGCCGAGTTCCTGTTCGACGACGACCAGGCGATGGTCCGCATCGACATGAGCGAGTTCATGGAGAAGCATTCGGTCGCCCGGCTGATCGGCGCGCCTCCGGGCTATGTCGGCTACGACGAGGGCGGCGTGCTGACCGAGGCCGTGCGGCGCCGGCCCTACCAGGTGATCCTGTTCGACGAGGTCGAGAAGGCGCATGCCGACGTGTTCAACGTGCTCCTGCAGGTGCTCGACGACGGGCGGCTGACCGACGGGCAGGGGCATGTGGTCGATTTCAAGAACACGCTGATCGTGCTGACCTCTAACCTCGGCTCGCACGGCATCTCGGCGCTTGCCGAGGGCGCGAGCGTCGCGGAGGTGCGCGACGAGGTCATGGCGGCGGTGCGGGCGCATTTCCGGCCCGAGTTCCTCAACCGTCTCGACGAGATCGTGCTGTTCGACCGGCTGAGCCGGGGCAACATGGACGGGATCGTCAAGATCCAGCTCGGTATCCTGCAGAAGCGCCTGGCTGCGCGGAACATCGGACTCGAGGTGGACGAGGCGGCGCGAACCTGGCTCGCCAACCGCGGCTACGACCCGGTCTACGGTGCGCGGCCGCTGAAGCGGGTGATCCAGAAGGCGCTGCAGGACCCGCTTGCCGAGAAGCTGCTCGCCGGCGAGATCATGGAGGGTTCGACCGTGCCGGTGACCGCCGAAGCCGAGGGGCTGGTGGTCGGGGCGCCCGCGGAGCCGCCGAAGGCTGCCGCGGTGCACTGACGCTCGGCCGCATGGGCGTCCTGCGACGCCGGCGTCTCCCTGAGGGGGCGCCGGCGTCGGCGTTTCCGGGGCTAGACCGGCGAGGGATCGAGACGACCCGCACCGCCCGCCGTCCACGCCTGGGCATCCTGAATGTGTTCGCAAAAACAATCGCTTGTTGCCGGTGTGCGCCCGCTGCCAACCCGGTCGGAGCGGCACTTGATCGGCGCAGCGGTTCAGACGCCCGGCGGCAAGGCGCCCTTGATGAGGTCGGCAAGCGGACGGCGGGCGCGTTTCCGCAGGAGCTCGAGGTTGCCGATCGGCGTCCAGCCGGCCAGCGTCGTCTCGATCCCGTCGCGGGCAAGCGCGGCCTTGAGTGCGTCGGCCACCCGCTGGCGGTCCTTCTTCGGCAGCGGCGCGAAATCGACGAGGACGGGGCCGCCGAGGCCGCGGAGGCGAAGCTGGCGGGGGAGCTCGCGAGCGGCGGCGAGGTTGGCTTTGAGCGCCGCGGCGGGGCTCGCGTCGGTGCCGGTGTCGACGTCGATGGCGACGAGGGCGCGGGTCGGCTCGACATGCAGGCGCCCGCCGGTCGGCAACGGCACCGAGGATGCAAGGAGCGCCGTCACGGTTTCCCAGACGGCGTGCTGGTCGAAGGCATCGGGGCCCTCGTAGACGATCGCGCCCGGGTCGGGCCAGTCGCGACGGGCCTCCTCGGCCGCGGTCGGAGCGGCCCGCCGCAGCCCGGGTGCCGGGTCTTTGCCCGCAAGCTGCGCGCAGTCGGCGCGCAGCGCGGCGATCTCTGCGAGGATCTCGTCGTCCGCGGCCTCCACGGCTGCCGTCCTGAGCACGAGGCCGAGATCGGCGGGCGCATCGGCCATGGCGCGGCTCGCCAGCGCCTCGAGACGGGGGCGGGCCTCCTCGGGCGTGGAGCGGGCGAGGTTGTGCCCGGGGGCGCCGGGCGTGAGGATCGCAAGCCGGCCCTTGACGAGCAGGCGGCGGGAGACCGGTGCCGCCTTGTGCGGCTCGGCCCAGCCGGACACCTGGACCAGCACCGCGCGGCCGGGGGCGAGGCCGCGCGTCTCGCGCAGGAAGCCGGTCTGCCCGGAGCCGAGATCGACGAAGGCGCCGCCCGCGCCCTTCATCGGCCGACCGAGCACGCCGAGATGGATCGCGCCGGGCCGCGGCGCCGGGTCGTCGGGCGGCGGGTCGATCAGGAGATCCTCGAGCCGTCCGTCGACGAGCCGTGCCGCGGCGGTGCGGCCGCCGGGGAGCGCGGCGAGGAGCAGAAGAGGGCCCTTCATCGGGTGCGGTTGCTTCGGGCTGCGGCAGGCAATCGCATCATGCGCCTCGACCTGGCAGGGGCAGGCCTGCGCCGTGCAGCAGGCCCAGTGTCTCGGTGAGCGGCAGGCCGACGACGTTGGTGTAGGAGCCGCCGATCCAGGGAACGAAGGCTGCGGCGCGGCCCTGGATGGCGTAGCCGCCGGCCTTGCCCTGCCACTCGCTGCTCGCAAGGTAGTCCCGGATTTCCGCGTCCGACAGGCGCTTGAAGCGGACGGCGGTTTCCACGGCCCGCACGCGGATGCTGCCGCCGGACGCCAGCGCGACGGCCGTGATGACGCGGTGTCGGCGGCCCGAGAGGAGGCTCAGGAAGCGCTCGGCCTCCTTCGCGTCCCGCGGCTTGCCGAGGATGCGGCGGCCGGCGGCGACGACGGTGTCGGCGGCGAGGACGAAGGCTTCGGGATCGCGTGCGGCGGCTGCCTCCGCCTTGGCGTGCGCGAGGCGCTGTGCGTAGGGGCGGGGCAGCTCGCGCGGTCGGGGCGTTTCGTCGACGTCGGCCGGCGCGACGGCGGCTGGGTGAATGCCGACCTGGGCCAGGAGGTCCAGACGTCGCGGGCTCGCCGAGGCGAGCACGAGGCGCGGACGGCTTTGGGCTGCGCCCTCGCGGCCGGGCTTCGCTTCGGCCGCCACGGACATCACTTGAACCGGTAGTTGATCCGTCCCTTGGTCAGGTCGTAGGGGGTCATCTCCACCTGGACCTTGTCGCCCGCGAGGACGCGAATGCGGTTCTTGCGCATCTTGCCGGCGGTGTGGGCGATGATGGTATGGCCGTTCTCGAGCTCCACCCGGAAAGTCGCGTTGGGCAGAAGCTCTTTCACGACCCCGGGGAATTCAAGAAGCTCTTCCTTGGCCATGTGTGCTCCGCAAAATATTTCGACAAGCGGGAAGGAGCAGCGTTCCACCCCGCGGCGGTTAGATGGTGGATAAAGCCGCCAAAGGCAAGTGTTTCAGGCCGCGTGCGCCGCGTGAACCATGATATCGTCGCCGGGGCGAACGGTTCTGTGGTCAGAATCGGCGGAGGCTCGTCTTGGAGAACGAAGGGCGGGAAGGCGACGGCGAAGGGGGTGGCAAGCAGGGTGCGGCCGGTGGCATGCAGCCTCCGGCCGCGATGCCCGACATCCTCGGCAGTCTGCTGGTCTCGGTCGTCGCCGGCGCCGTCGCCGCCGGTGTGGCGGCGATGCGCGGGCTGGCCGGGGTCTGGGTTCTTCTCGCCTACGCGGGGGCGGGGACGGCGGCCCTCGTTGCGCTTCCCGTCGCGAGGCTGGCTGTCCGTGGGGTCCGGCGGCGGCTGGACCGGCGGCGGGCGGGCGGTGGGCGCCCGGACAGCTAGGCCTGGGGCTGGAGCACGCAGATCAGGGTGAAGAGCCGACGGACGGTGGCGAGGTCGGTGGCGACGTGCCCGGAAAGCCGGTCGAGCAGGAGCCGCGAGCCCTCGTCGTGGATCCGCCGTCGCCCGGTGTCGATGGCCTCGATCTGTGCCGGGGGCAGGCGCTTGACCGCGTTGGTGTAGCTCTCGCAGATCTCGAAATAGTCCTTGATGGCCTGGGCGAAGGGCGCCAGCGAGAGGTCGAAGGCGGCGGCGGGCGCCCCTTCTGCCGTCGCAATGTCGAAGACGATGCGCTCGCCCTTCAGCCCGAGCGTCAGGCGGTAGGGACCGGCCGGCGGCGCGCCGTCCTTGTCCGGCAGCGGCGCGAAGGCGTTGTGCTCGATGAGGTCGAAGACGGCGATGCGGCGCTCCTGCTCGAGTTCCGGCGAGGGCGCAGGCAGCCCGGTCTCGTCGAGCGCCACGTCCACGAGGCGGGCCGCGCTCTCGCCCGCGCTCATTGGCTGCCGTCCGCATTCAGGCGCGCGCGGCGGGCGGCGATGGAAAGCGCGTGCGCCTCGAGCCCCTCTGCCTCGGCCAGCGTCTCGGCCGCCGGGCCGACCGCGGCGAGCGCGCCGGGCGAGAGGCGGGCCAGCGTCGTTCGCTTCATGAAGTCAAGGACCGAGAGGCCGGAGGAGAAGCGCGCCGAGCGGGCGGTCGGCAGCACGTGGTTGGGACCGCCGACATAGTCGCCGATCGCCTCCGGCGTGAGCGCACCGAGGAAGATCGCGCCGGCGTGGCGGATGCGCGCCGCGAGCGCCTCGGGATCGGCGGTCATGATCTGGAGATGCTCGGGCGCGATGCAATCGGTGATGGCCACGGCCTCGTCCCAGTCGCCGACCGTGATGAGCGCGCCGAAATTCCGCCACGAGGCCCCGGCCACCGCGCGCCGCGACAGGGTGGCGAGGCGCGCCTCGACCGCGGCGGCGACGGCCTCGGCGAAGGCGGCGTCGTCGGTGACGAGTATCGACTGCGCTGAAGCGTCGTGCTCCGCCTGGGCGAGGAGGTCGAGGGCGATCCAGTCGGGATCGTTGTCGGCGTCGGCGAGGATCAGGACCTCGGAGGGCCCGGCGATCATGTCGATGCCGACGCGGCCGAAGACACGCGCCTTGGCCGCGGCGACATAGGCGTTGCCGGGGCCGGTGATCTTGTCGACGGCTGCGATCGTCTCGGTGCCGTAGGCGAGCGCCGCGATCGCCTGGGCGCCGCCGATGCGGTAGACGGTCTCGATGCCGGCGAGGCGCGCGGCGAGGAGCACGAGCGGGTTCACGCGACCCTCCGGCGTCGGCGCGCAGATCACCAGCCGCTCGACGCCGGCGACGCGGGCGGGGATCGCGTTCATCAGCACCGAGGACGGGTAGGAGGCGAGGCCGCCGGGAACGTACAGCCCCGCGGCCTCGACGGGCGTCCAGCGCCAGCCGAGTTCGGCGCCGCTGGCGTCGGTCCAGCGCGCGTCTTCCGGCCGCTGCCGGTCGTGGTAGGCCTGGATGCGCGCGGCGGCGAACTCGAGCGCCTCGCGCTCGGTGGTGGGAACGGCGGCGACGGCGGCGTCGATCTCTTCGGGCGACAGCGCGAGCGTCGCCGGCGTGAGCTCGAGGCGGTCCCAGCGGGCGGTCATCTCGATCAGGGCGGCGTCGCCCCGGGCGCGGACATCGGCGATGATCGCGCCGACCTCGGCGCCGACGTCCTCTTCGGCTTCGCGGCGCGCGGCGAGGAAGGCGGCGAACTGGGCGGCGAAAGCCGGATCGGCGGTGGCGAGGCGGAGGGGCATGGTGGTTCAGTCGGATCTGTGCGCAGGCGCGGCCGCGGCACGCGCCACATAGGGTGCGGAGACGTCGCAGAGCGCGACGTCGAGACATTCGACGTCGATCGCCACCTCGCCATCGCCGGCGAGCGTCACCCGCAAGGTGCCTGCGCCGTCCTCGCCGGGCTCGAAGCTGAGGGCGAGGAGGGAGAGCACGGTCTCGGTGGCGCGCGGATCGACGTCCTGGGCGCGGACGCGGAGCACGCTGTCGACCACGAGCAGCGACTGGACCCGCTCGAACGGCCGCCCGTCGCGCGCGGCGCGCTCGGCATCCTCCCAGCGGAAGCGGTTCAGCATGACTGTGAAGCGGCGCCGGCGGCGCGCCCAGGCGGCGCGCCCGACTTCGGTCACGGCGTCCTGCACGAGCGCGGAGATGATCGGCAGGTCCTCGGGTTCTACGGCGTGCAGGCGCAGCGGCCGCTCGTCGGCGTCCTCGAAGCGTGCGTCCTGCTGCGCCGGGTCGTTCTTCGGGCGGGTCGCCATCAGCCGGTCTCCGATTTGCTCTCGGCCACGCGCTCGATCGCCGCGCCGCAGGCCGAAAGCTTCTCCTCGACCCGCTCGTAGCCGCGGTCGAGGTGATAGACCCGCGCGACCCGCGTCTCGCCTTCCGCCGCGAGGCCCGCGAGGATCAGCGACACCGAGGCGCGCAGGTCGGTCGCCATGACCGGCGCGCCGCGAAGGGCGTCGACGCCGGTCACCGTCGCGGTGCCGCCATGCACGTCGATGCGGGCGCCCATCCGCATGAGCTCTGGCGCGTGCATGAAGCGGTTCTCGAAGATACGCTCCTCGAGGCGCGAGGTTCCCTCGGCGAGCGTGAGCAGCGCCATCATCTGCGCCTGCAGGTCGGTCGGAAAGCCGGGGAAGGGCTCCGTCACGACGTCGACCGGCCGGATCCCGTCGCCCGGGCGCGCGACGCGCAGGCCGCCCGGCGTCTCGGCGATCTCGATGCCTGTCGCCTCGAGCTTGTCGGCGAAGGCTGCGACGAGCCCGCGCTCGCCGCCGACGAGCTCGACCTCGCCGCCGGCGATCGCGGGGGCGAGCATGTAGGTGCCGAGCTCGATGCGGTCGGCGATCACCGGATGGGTCGCGCCGTGGAGACGCTCGACGCCCTCGACCACGATGGTGCCGGTGCCCTCGCCCTCGATCGCCGCGCCCATGCGGCGCAGACAGCGGGCGAGGTCGACGATCTCGGGCTCGCAGGCGGCGTTCTCGATCACGGTCGTGCCACGCGCGAGCGTCGCCGTCATCATCAGGTTCTCGGTGGCGCCGACCGAGACGATCGGAAACGCGAAGCGCGCGCCGACGAGGCCGCGGGGCGCTGCGGCGTGGACGTAGCCGTCCCGGAGGTCGAGCTCGGCCCCGAGGGCGGCGAGCGCCTGCAGGTGCAGGTCCACGGGCCGCGCGCCGATCGCGCAGCCGCCGGGCAGCGAGACGATCGCCCGGCCCTCGCGCGCGAGCAGCGGCCCGAGGACGAGGACCGAGGCGCGCATCCGGCGCACGATGTCGTAGTCGGCGCGGTGGCTCGCGATCGTCTCGGCGCCGACGACGAGCACGCGCCCGTCCTGCAGGTGCGCCACCTCGCAGCCGAGCGACTGAAGCAGCGTCGCCATCGTGCGCACGTCGGCGAGGCGGGGTGCGTTGGTGAGCGTCAGCGGCTCGTCGGTGAGCAGCGCCGCCGGCATCAGCGTCAGGCAGGCGTTCTTCGAGCCGGCGATCGGGATCCGTCCGGTCAGGGCGCGGCCGCCGCGCACGAGGATGCTGTCCATGGCTCGGATGCTAGTCCTTGTCCTGTGGCGGGTTCGGCGCCTCCGGCGCCGGTTTGGCGGCGCCGTCCGCCCGCGCCCGGCGCTGG
>SKOX01000262.1 GCA_007119835.1 Paracoccaceae bacterium | reverse complement strand
CGAGGCGCCGGACTGGCGGCGGCTCGCGGACAGGCGCGAGGCGTGGAAGCCGGGCACCGTGCCCGCGGGCGGGCTGATCCTGACAGCCGGCGCGGACGTGCAGAAGGACCGCATCGAGGTGCACATCTGGGCGTGGGGCCGCGGGCTGGAGAGCTGGCTCGTGGACTACATCGTCATTGAGGGCGGGCCGGAGCATGCGGCGAGCTGGGACGCGCTGACCGCGCTGCTCGGCAGGACCTGGACGCACGCCAGCGGCACACGACTGCCCATCGCGCGGCTCGCGATCGACACCGGCTACGAGGCCTCCGCCGTCTACGCCTGGGCGCGGGCGCAGGGGGCGGCGCAGGTGGCCCCGGTCAAGGGCGTCGAGGGCTTCAACCGGGCGAGCCCGGTCTCGGGCCCGACCTATGTCGACGCAACCGAGGGCGGACGTCGGCTGCGGCGCGGCGCACGGCTCTGGACGGTGGCGGTCTCGACCTTCAAGGCGGAGACCTACCGCTTCCTGCGGCTCGAGCGGCCGACGGAGGAGGAGCTCGCCGCGGGTGCATCGTTCCCGCCGGGAACGGTGCATCTGCCCGAGTGGGTGGAGTCGGAGTGGCTGAAGCAGTTCGTCGCCGAGCAGCTCGTCACGGTGAAGACCAGGCGCGGCTTCGCGAAGCTCGAGTGGCAGAAGCTCCGGGAGCGCAACGAGGCGCTGGATGCGCGGAATGAGGACGCGCCCTGATCGCCAAGCCACGCGACTACTCGATCTCTGGCGCCACCGTCGGGCAGATTTCGCCGCCGGCTGACCGATGCGGTCTGTGGCTGCCGGAATGGAGGCGATGCCTGTGCCGATGCCGGGCGCTGGTCAGGCCTCCTGCGCCATCGGGATGATGGCCTCCGCCAACAGCGCATGCAGGCGTCCCATATGCCCCTGCGACCGGGCCGGCTGGTCCGGGTCGGAGGTCGCCGCCACCGTCAGACGGGCGCCCGGCACCACCCATATGACCTGGCCGCCATAGCCGCGGGCGTAGGCCACCCGCTCGCCCGCCAGACGGGTGAGGAACCAGCCGTAGCCATAGTCGTGGCCGGAGAAGGGCGAACGGGTGCGTGGCTTCCACGAGGTCTCGATCCAGCGCTTCGAGACGACAGGCGCGCCGCCGGTCCGGATCGCCTCCCCGAAGGTGACCATCGCGCGCGGGCTGAGCGCCATGTTGTTGCCGCCCATGTAGATGCCCTGAGGATCGCGCGTCCAGGCCGGGACCTCGATGCCGAGCGGGCGGCCAAGCCAGCTGCGGGCGAGGTCGAGGAGGCTGGCATCGGCGGCCTCGGTCAGAACCGCGGCCAGGAGATGCCAGTCGCCGGTGGAGTAGCCGAACCGGATGCCCGGCTCGGCGTGCATCGGCTGGCGCAGCACGTAGCCGACCCAATCGCGGCTGTTCACCCAGGCTCCGTAGTTCGCGCCCGAGGTCCGCGCGAGCCCAGAGCGCATGGTGAGGAGGTCCTCGACCTTGATCGCCTCAGCACGCGGGTCGAGCCCGGCAGGGGAACGCCGAGCGAGGTAGGGAAGGATCGGCGCCTCCACGCCCGGAAGAACACCGCGCTCGATGGCCGCGCCCGTGAGGGTGGCGAGCAGGGTCTTGGAGACCGACTTGACGTTTGCCGGCCGGTCGAGTCCGGGACCGCGGAAGCTCGCGGCCAGGACTTCCCGGCCGCCTACCGACACGACGATAGAATGGAGCTGCGGCATGGTCTTGGCCCGTTCCAGAACCTGATCCCAGCCCGCTGCTCTCGCAGGGCCGGCGAGAACAAGACGAGCGGCGAGGCCGGCGGTGAAAACGCGGCGCGTGAGATTGACCATGAACGCTCTCCCGCCGCCGATGTTGCAGCCCTTGCCGGCCTGAGCAAGTCACGGCTCCGTATGGCGGGAGCTACCGTGTCGCTGGTTTCTTCGACGACGCGGCGATGTGGGCCCCGGTCGGTGACGTGGCTCACCATGAGGCCGATCTCGTCCATGTGGCAGAGCAGCATGACCCGGAGCGGGTCCTTGGCCGCGCTCTTGCGGGCGATCAGCGTGCCGAGCGGGTTGGTGTCGAGCCTGTCGGCGAGCGGCTCGACCTCGGCGCGGATCAGGTCGCGGATGCGGTGCTCGTGGCCCGGGATCCCGGGTCTCGCACAGGCGGCGGAGGAGGTCGAGGTTCATGGCGGCAGCTCGTGCGCTTGCTGTCTTTCGACCAGGCTCGGTGGCGGTCGGGGCCGCGAGGGGCGTCAGAAGCGCCAGCGGAAGCCGCCGTAGACGGCGAGGGCGTCCCTGAAGTCGGCGGTGTCGTCCTCGTACTGGTAGCGCCGGAGCGTCAGCCAGAGCTCGGTGCGGGCGTCGTCGATGTTCTGGACGAGCGCGAAGCCGTAGGACGTGCTCTCCGAGCCCCGCACGCGGAAGTCGCGGCCGGAATAGTAGTCGATCGAGGCCGCCGTGGTCCCGAACGCGAAGACGTCGCTGAGAAGGCCGAGCTTGGTGTACCAGTAGGCCTCGGTGCGGTCGCCCACGTCGCTCCCGGCGGCGGCGAAGGTGAGGTTGAGCCCCGTCGGCCTGTGGAGCGCCGAGACCGCCCCGGACAGGGTCTCGCGGTCGAACGCGTCCCAGAAATAGCCCGCGGCGGCGCCGAACTGGACGTCGCCGTGATCCCCCGCGTAGAAGAGGCTGACGTCGAAGAGGTCCTCCTCGCGCACGTCGCTCCGGTTGCTCAGCAGGTCGCGGCCATAGGCGACCGACGCGGTGAACCCGGAGAAGTCGCGGGAGGTGTAGCGCAGGCGCACACGCCGCGGACCGTTGAAGCCCCGGAACACCTGGCCGACCTGCGGCCCGTCCTCGATGGGCAGGTCCCGGTCGCGGAAGCGCAGGAACTGGCCGGAGGCGGCGTCGCCGACGCTGGAATAGCCGACCACGGTCGTCCCAGACAGGTCGAGGTTGGTGACGCCGTCGGTCGCCATGCTGCCCTGGCCGAGGGAGATCCTGCCGACGGTGGGCGCGCTCGCGCTCACCTCGATCCAGCGGATGTCGCGGCGACGGAAGTCGAAGTCGGGACTGCTGTCGACCTGGTTCACGAAGGCGGTCGAGTAGAAGAGGTTCTGCACCTCGACCCGCGCCCCGAAGGTCCAGGTCTCGGCCGGGCGGGTATAGGCAAGGCCGATGCGGCTCGGCGAGTTGGCGTTGTCGATCGGGCCGTAGGTGTTGGTCTCGCGGCCGTCGTCGAAGAAGAGGATGCCGTAGTTGAGCCAGCCGTAGAGGTTCAGCGTGCTTCCGTCGGCGAAGCCCCAGGTGAGCCGCTCCTGGCGCTTCACCCGGGCCAGGGCTTCGTCCTCGCCTTCGAGGAGCTCCTCGGTCCTTGCCTGGTAGGGATCCTCGGACAGATATTCCGGGTAGGGCAGGGGCGCCTGGGCGAGGGCGCCGCAGGCGGTCCAGAGGGCGGTGGCGGCCGTGGCGAGGCCGGCGCCGGGGATGTGGTGCGGCCTCCTCATTCCGCGAGCGCCGCGAGGATCCGCGCCCAGGAGCGCATGCCTTTGTGGAAGCTGGTGAGGTTGTATTTCTCGTTGGGGCTGTGGATGCGGTCGTCGGAGAGGCCGAAGCCCGCGTTGATCACGTCCATCCCGAGCTTCTCCTGCAGATCGAGGTTCACCGGGATCGAGCCGCCGCTGCCGATGAAGGCGGCCTCGCGGCCCCATTCCGTGGTGAGCGCGGCCCGGGTCTTGCGGAATTCGGGGGCGCCCGTGTCGAAGGCGCAGGCCCGGGCGGCGCCGAAGGCGGTGAACTCGACGCGGCAGTCGGCTGGCACGCGGGCCTGCACGAACTCGCGGAAGGCTGAGCGGACGGCGTGGGGGTCCTGGTCGAAGACGAGGCGGAAGGAGATCTTGGCCGAGGCCATCGCCGGGATCACCGTCTTGAAGCCCGCGCCCTGGTAGCCGCCGCCCATGCCGTTGATCTCGCAGGTGGGCCGGGACCAGACCTGCTCGAGCACGCTTCGGCCGAGCTCTCCGGCCGGGACCGAGAGGCCGATCTCGCCCAGGAAGGCATCGGCGTCGAAGCCGAGCTTCTCCCAGTCGGTGCGCAGCACCGAGGGAAGCTCCGTCACGCCGTCGTAGAAGCCAGGCAGGGTCACGCGCCCCTCGGCGTCGCGGAGCGAGGCGATGACGTTGGCGAGGACCTGGTTGGGGTTGACGGCCGCGTTGCCGTAGAAGCCGGAATGCAGGTCCCGGTCGGGGCCGTGGATGGTGAACTCCTCGGTCACCATGCCGCGCAGCATGGTGGTGATCGCCGGCGTCTGCGGGTCCCACATGTTGGTGTCGCAGATCAGGCCGATATCGGCGCGCAGCTCGTCGGCATGGGCCTCGAGGAAGGGCGGCAGGTTGACGCCGCCGGTCTCCTCCTCGCCCTCCAGCAGCACCGTCACCGGGATCGGCAGCCGGCCCGTCACCGCCATCCAGGCGCGGCAGGCCTCGACGAAGGTCATCAGCTGGCCCTTGTCGTCGGCGGCGCCGCGGGCGCGGATCTGGCGGGTGCCGTCGGAGGCCGTCTGGATCACCGGCTCGAAGGCGTCGCTCTCCCAGAGCTCGAGCGGGTCGGCCGGCTGCACGTCGTAATGGCCGTAGAAGAGCGCGCTCGTGCCGGTGCCGTCGCGCATGTGGCCGACGACGATCGGGTGGCCGGGCGTGTCGCGCACGTCGGCCTGAAAGCCGATCGAGGCGAGGTCGCGGGCGTGCCACTCGGCGCAGGCCCGCACATCGGCGGCGAAGGCGGGGTCGGTGGAGATCGACTTGATGCGCAGGGTCTCGAACAGCCGGTCGAGCGCGTTGTCGAGGTCGGCGTCGATAAGGGCGAGGACGCGGTCGAGATCGGACATGGGATGCCTCCGGGTTTTCTGGGATCAGGAAGGCCCGAGCGGCAGCCCGAGCACGTACCAGGCGACGAGGAGCAGCGTCCAGAGCAACAGCAGGACGACCGTGTAGGGCAGCATCAGGGCGACGATGGTGCCGATGCCGGCGTCCTTGACGTATTTCTGGGCGAAGCCGACCATCACCGCGAGATAGACGTTGAGCGGCGTGATGACGTTCATCGGGCTGTCGCCGACCCGGTAGGCGGCGAGAACGAGGTCCGGGTCACCGCCGAGCCGCATGAAGAGCGGCACGAAGACCGGGGCGAGGATCGCCCATTTCGCGAGCGCCCCGGTCAGGATGATGTCGATGATCGCGACGACGAGGACGAAGATGATGATGTATCCCACGCCGCCGATCGGCACGGTCTGCAGGAAGTCGGCGAGGTTGACCGCGATTATGGTGGCGAGGTTGGTGTAGTTGAAGAAGGCGATGAAGTTCGCGATGACGAACAAGAGGAAGATCATCCCCGCGAGGTTGCCCCAGGTCCTGACCACGATGCCGATCGCCCCGGTGACGTTGGCGATGGTGCCCGCGCCGCGGCCGTAGGCGTAGCCGACGACGAGGAAGAGCAGGCTGATCAGCACGATCAGGCCGCTCATGAACGGCGAGCCGGCCATGATCCCGCCGGTCTCCTGGTTGCGCAGGATGCCCCAGGGCAAGGGCGGCGCTGTCAGGAGCGCCAGGATGACGACGAAGCCGAGGAGCGCGCGACCAGCATACTTCAGGCCCCGCTGCTCGCTCTCGGAGAGGCCTTCGGTCTGCTCGACCGGCACGCCGCCGGTATAGGGGCCGAGATGTGGCTCGACGAAGCGCTCGGTCAGCACGGTCACGACGATCGCCATCAGGATCGACGAGACGATCATGAAGTAGAGGTTGCCGACCACGCTGATCTGGGCGTCGGGGTTCACGGCGCGGATCGCGTCGTTGGTGACCTCGACGAGGAGCGCGTCGGTGGGCGTGACGAAGACGTTGACGAGGAAGACTGCCGCGACGCCGCCGAAGCCCGCCGCGAGGCCGGCGAGCGGGTGGCGGCCGAGGCTGTGGAAGGCGGCGGCGGCCAGGGGCACGAGCACGAGGTAGCCCGCGTCCGCGGCGATCGAGGAGACGACGCCAACCAACACGATCATGAAGGTGAAGATGCTGGCCGGCGCGATGGCGACGAGCTTGCGCACCAGCGTCGCGATCAGGCCCGATTCCTCGGCTAGGCCGACGCCGATCATGGCGACGAGGATCACGCCGACGCCGGTGAAGCCGAGGAAGTTCGCCACCGGCGAGGTCACCATGAAGCGGACGCCGTCCGGGGCGAGCAGGCTGCGTACGGAAGCGGTCTGCTCGACGATGGTGCTTGTTGCGTAGTCGTAGCCTTCGTAGGTGACCGTGGTGCCGAGCGCCCCGAAGACCACCGACAGCGCGATGACGGCGGCGATGAGATAGAAGAAAATGATGGCCGGGTGCGGCACCTTGTTGCCGACCCGCTCAATCGTGTCGAGCAGGCGGTCGAGCGAGCCCCTGGCCTGAACGGGCGGGATCGGTGCGGCGGGATCGGTTGCCATCGGGCGTTGCCTTGTCCTCGCGGCCATCCCCTCGCGGATGCGACACCCCTGCGGGAGGGGGTCCGGACGGTCCGGTCCGGAATGGGCGCTTCATCTCCTCGGGACGGCGCGGCGGCGATCGCGGCCGCCACGCCATGTCTGCGCTCCGCCGCGGGAGCTTGGCGGCCGGTCCTGACGCAGCACCTTCGTGCCGCCCCGGCCTTGCCGCGCATGGACGATAGGCAGCCGGCGCCCCCCGGTTTGTGACAACGGGAACAATCTCGGCCAAATCGAAGAAGATTCTGTCGCCCGCGGTCCCGGGACGGTCTTTTCGCGAGATTGTTCCGTCAGGGACAATCGTCATGCGGCGACCGGCTACGGTCCGCGCAACATCGAGAGCAGTCCCGCAGGTTCCATTTGAGCGACATCTGGATCGTCTTCGCCATCATCGGCGGCGTCATCGTCCTTTTCGTCTGGGACAGGCTCCCGGTGATCATCGTCTGCGTCGGCGCGGCGCTGTCGCTCTGGGCGGCGGGCGTTCTCACGCTCAACCAGAGCCTGGCAGGCTTCGGCGACCCGGCCACTGTCTTCGTCGCCTCGCTCTTCGTGGTGAGCGCGGGCCTGGAGCGATCTGGGCTGACGGCTTGGGTGGGTCAGATCCTCATCGGCCAGGCGGGCGACAGCCGCGCGCGGCTGCTCGTCCTCATGATGGTTTCGGTGGCGCTGCTCTCGGCGCTGATCAGCGTCAACGGCGCGGTCGCCGCCCTGCTGCCGGTGGTCATCGTCATGGCGATTCGGCTGGGCCGGTCGCCGTCCCAGCTCCTGATGCCGCTGGTCTTCGGCGCCCATGCCGGCTCGATGTTGGCGCTGACCGGCACCCCGGTGAACGTGCTGGTTATGGAGGCGTCCTACAATGCGGGCGCCGGCGGGTTCAGCTATTTCGAGTTCGCGCTCGTGGGCATCCCGCTGGTGGCGGGCGTCGTCGCGATCGCGATCTTCGCGGGGGCGCGGCTCCTGCCGACGAGG
>SKOX01000429.1 GCA_007119835.1 Paracoccaceae bacterium | reverse complement strand
GACGACACGCGCCGGCACGCCCGCGGCGTGCGCCGCGGCCAGCAGCCGCTCGGGAGCGTCGGTGGCGAGCAGATAGCGCCCCTGGTCCTCGCCGAAGAACCAGCCGAGCGGGCTCAGCAGCGGGTCGGCCTCCAGCGTCACGCCCACGTCGCCCGCAAGCGCCATCTCGGCCGCCGCGAGCGCAAGCCCGCCGTCGGAGAGATCGTGCGCCGCCGCTACCAGGCCGTCCTCTGCCGCCGCCAGCACGAAGGCGCCCGCCAGGCGCTCCGCGGCGAGGTCGACCGGCGGCGGCGGCCCCTCCTCGCGCCCGAGCACGTCGGCGAGCAGCGCCGACTGCGCGAGATGCCCCTGGGTCCGGCCGAGCAGGACCAGTGCCTGCCCCGCACGCACCCCGATCCGGATCACCCGGTCGACGTCCTCGATCAGCCCGACGCCGCCGATCGTCGGCGTCGGCAGGATCGCCCGGCCCTCGGTCTCGTTGTAGAGGCTGACGTTGCCCGAGACGATCGGCATGTCGAGCGCGCGGCAGGCGGCGCCGATGCCGCGGATGCAGCCGACGAGCTGGCCCATGATCTCGGGCCGCTCGGGATTGCCGAAGTTGAGGTTGTCGGTCGCCGCGAGCGGCCGCGCCCCCGTGGCGACGAGGTTGCGGTAGGCCTCGGCCACCGCCTGCTTGCCGCCCTCCTCGGGATCGGCGAGGCAGTAGCGCGGATTGACGTCCGCGGTGAAGGCGAGCGCCTTCTTCGTGCCGTGCACCCGGACCACGCCGGCGTCCGAGCCCGGCCGCACCACGGTGTCGCCCATCACCATGTGGTCGTACTGGGTCCAGACCCAGGCGCGGCTGCAATGGTTCGGCGAGGCCGCCAGCGCGAGCAGCGCCTCGCAGGGGTCGAGCTCGGGCACCGGACCGACGGGCGGCGGCGGCGCGGACGCGACGTGCGGGCGGTCGTAGACCGGCGCCTCGCCCGAGAGCGCCTTGAGCGGCAGCTCGGCCTTCACCGCGTCACCGTGACGCACCACGAAGCGGTCCTCGGCGATGGTCTCGCCGACCACGGCGAAGTCGAGGTCCCACTTCTCGAAGATCGCCCGCGCCTCGGCCTCCTTCTCGGGCCGCAGCACCATGAGCATCCGCTCCTGGCTCTCGGAGAGCATCATTTCGTAGGCGGTCATCGCCGCCTCGCGCACCGGCACCCGGTCGAGGTCGAGCCGGACGCCCAGGGACCCCTTGTCGCCCATCTCGACCGCCGAGCAGGTGAGGCCGGCCGCGCCCATGTCCTGGATCGCGATGACGGCGCCGGTGGCCATCAGCTCGAGGCAGGCCTCCATCAGCCGCTTCTCGGTGAAGGGGTCGCCAACCTGCACGGTCGGGCGCTTCTCCTCGGCGTCCGCGCCGAACTCCGCGCTCGCCATGGTCGCGCCGCCGACGCCGTCGCGGCCGGTCTTGGCGCCGAGATAGACCACCGGCATGCCGACGCCCGACGCCGCCGAGTAGAAGATCTTGTCCGAGTCCGCGAGGCCGGCCGCGAAGGCGTTGACGAGGCAGTTGCCGGCATAGGCGCGGTGGAAGCGCAGTTCGCCCGCGACCGTCGGGACGCCGAAGGCGTTGGCGTAGCCGCCGATGCCCGAGACGACGCCGCGCAGCAGCCCGCGGGTGCGCGGGTGATCCACCGGCCCGAACGACAGCGCGTTCATCGCCGCGATCGGGCGCGCGCCCATGGTGAAGACGTCGCGCAGGATGCCGCCGACGCCGGTCGCGGCCCCCTGGTAGGGCTCGATGTAGGATGGGTGGTTGTGGCTCTCCATCTTGAAGACCACCGCCTGGCCGTCGCCGATGTCGACGACGCCGGCATTCTCCCCCGGCCCCTGGATCACCTGCGGGCCCTCGGTCGGCAGGGTCCGGAGCCAGATCCGCGACGACTTGTAGGAACAGTGCTCGTTCCACATCGCCGAGAAGATGCCGAGCTCGGTGAAGGTCGGCGTGCGCCCGAGCAGATCGAGGATCCGCCGGTACTCGTCCGGCTTCAGCCCGTGCGCCTCCGCCAGCGCCTCGGTGACTTCGGGCTCGCGCGCCGCCGCGACCTGGGTCATTCCACCGCCTCCCCCATGTGCGCCGCCTCATTAGCGCGACGCGATGCCCGGAGAAAGGCCGGCCGGACACACCCGCGCCTACCTGTCCACTCGGGCCGCGCATAATCCGACGGACGAAAAAAAAAGGCCGAGCACGAAGCTCGGCCCAAGTCCAACAGGGAGGTTGAGGCGATCGGCGCGTAAGCAACCGCCCGCCTCGCGATTGAATATAGCGAAAAGCCGCCTTACCGGCAAGGGAGCACGCCTAATACCTGTGCATGGCCGCCCCGCGTGGCGTGCATGGCTAGCACCTGTGTCCCGGGCGCCACAGCCTCAGGCCGTCGGCGCCATCCGCTTGCGCAGATGCGCGATCTCGTCGACGACGAAGTCGCGGAAGGCGCAGACTCTTCGCGAATGCCGCAGCTCCTCGACATAGGCAAGATAGACCGGAATGACGGCGCTGCCCTGGTCGGGCAGGACGTTCACGAGGTCGGGGAAGTCCGCCGTGACGTAGTCGGGCAGCACGCCGATGCCGCTGCCGTGGATCACCGCCTGCAGGATGCCGAAGTAGCTGTTGACCGTCAGGTGCGACTCGGCCTCCGCCACGGGCAGGGTCGTCACGAACGCAGCGCCCGCGCTGACCTGCGGCGAGGCCGGCGTCTGCGAGATCAGCCGGTGCGCGCGCAGGTCCTCGCCCCGCTCCGGCGCCCCCCGCTCCGCGATGTAGGCGCGGCTGGCATAGAGGCGCATCCGCACGTCCATGAGCTTGCGCCGCACCAGGTCGGCCTGGCTCGGCTCCTTCATCCGGATCGCGACGTCGGCCTCGCGCATCGGCAGGTCGACCACCCGCTCGCTCAGCATCAGGTCGAGCTTCAGGCTCGGGTATTGCCGGAAGAGCCGCGGCAGCCGCGGCGCCAGCCAGAGCGACCCGAACCCCGTCGTCGTCGTGACCCTCAGCTCGCCGAACACCTCGTCCTCGCTGTCGCGGATGCGCGCCGCCGTCGCCTCGAGGCGCTTGGCCATCATCCGCGTCGCGTCGAACAGCAGTTCCCCGTGCTCGGTCAGGATCAGCCCGCGCGCGTGCCGGCGGAACAGCACGGTGTTCAGGCTCTCCTCGAGCGCCCGGATCTGTCGGGAGACGGCCGACTGGCTGAGATGCAGCTGCTCGCCGGCATGGGTGAGGCTGCCGGCATCCGCGACGGCGTGAAAGATTCGCAGCTTGTCCCAGTCGACCGGCATCCGCCCGAGCCTCCTCGCGGTCCCGCCCCTCCGGCCGCCGCGCCCGACCTGCCACAATGCTGCATGGCTGTCATGCGAAAATTCGGCACGTTGCGCGCCGCGCCCCGCTCGCGCAAGGATCGAAAGCCGCCGGGAAAAGCGTTGCCGCGCCTGCGGTTTTCGCTTCTTCGGTCATGCCTCCTGACCTAAGATGGCGAAGGGCCACAGCGCTCGCCACACGCGCCGGGGAGGACCGCCATGACGCTCCACGACGTCTCGCTCGCCGACCGCTACGACCTGACGAAGCGGATCGTGCTGCTCGGCGGCGTCCAGGCCCTCGTCCGCGTCTGCCTGATGCAGAGCGCGCGGGATCGCGCCCGGGGCCTCGACACCGCAGGCTTCGTCTCGGGCTACCGGGGCTCGCCGCTCGGCGGCGTCGATCTCGCCATGACCCGCGCCGCGAAGCAGCTCGAAGAGGCCCGCGTCCGCTTCGAGCCCGGCCTCAACGAGGACCTCGCCGCCACCGCGCTGTGGGGCACCCAGCAGGCACATCTGCGCGGCGAGGGAACGGTCGAGGGCGTCTTCGGCCTCTGGTACGGCAAGGGCCCCGGCGTCGACCGCTGCGGCGACGTCTTCCGCCACGCCAACATGGCGGGCACCGCACCCAAGGGCGGCGTCCTCGTCGCGATGGGCGACGACCACACCGGCGAGAGCTCGACCACGCTGCACCATTCCGAGTTCGCCCTCGTCGACGCGCTGATGCCGATCCTGTCGCCCGCGGGCGTGCAGGAGATCCTCGACTACGGCCTGCTCGGCTGGGCGCTGTCGCGCTACACCGGCTGCTGGGTCGGCCTCAAATGCGTCAAGGACACGGTCGAGGTCACCGAGATCGTCGACGCCGACCCCGACCGCCTCGACATCCGCACGCCCGAGGACTTCCCGATGCCGCCGGACGGCCTAAACATCCGGCTCGGCGACACCCCCGCAGCCCAGGAGGCCCGGCTGCACGACCACAAGCGCTTCGCAGCCGAAGCCTTCGCGCGTGCCAACCGCATCGACCGCCGCCGCCACGGCGACGAGGCGGCCCGGATCGGCATCGTCTCGGCCGGCAAGTCCTGGCTCGACACCGCCCACGCGCTCGAGCTGCTCGGCCTCGACGACGCGACCTGCCGCCTGCTCGGCATCACCACCTACAAGGTCGGCATGGTCTGGCCGCTCGACATGGCGTCGTTCCGGGAATGGGCCCACGATCTCGAGCACATCATCGTCGTCGAGGAAAAGCGCAAGCTGCTCGAGGTCCAGGTCAAGGAGGCGATCTTCGACGACCGCCGCGGCCGCCGCGTCACCGGCTGGAAGAACGAGCGCGGCGAGACGGTGTTCTCGGTCAAGGCCGCCCTCGACCCGGTGAGGATCGCCCGCACCCTCGGCCGCCTGCTCGAGGAGGACGGCGTCGCGACCGAGGCCCTCGCCGTCCGCCGCCGCGATCTCGACGACGCCATCGCCCGGGAGAATGCCGAGGACATCGCCGTGCGCCGCCCGTGGTTCTGCGCCGGCTGCCCGCACAACACCTCGACGCGGCTGCCCGAAGGCGCGCGGGCCTATGCCGGCATCGGCTGCCACTACATGGTGCAGTGGATGGACCGCGAGACCGAGGGCTTCACCCACATGGGCGGCGAGGGCGCCAACTGGATCGGCGAGGCGCCGTTCTCGAAGCGCCGTCACATCTTCCAGAACATGGGCGACGGCACCTACAACCATTCCGGCGTCCAGGCGATCCGCGCCTGCCTCGCCGCCGGCGTCACCATCACCTTCAAGATCCTGTTCAACGACGCCGTCGCCATGACCGGCGGCCAGCCGAACGAGGGCGGCCTGACGCCGCAGCAGATCGCCCGCGAATTGCAGGCCATGCGTGTCGCGACCGTCGCCTGCGTCTACGACGACAAGGAGGAGATCGACCTCAAGGCTTTCCCCGCCGGCGTCCCCCTCCACCCGCGCGACGACCTCGACGCCGTCCAGCGCCGGATGGAGCAGGTCGAGGGCGTCTCCGCGCTGATCTACGTCCAGACCTGCGCCGCCGAGAAACGCCGCCGCCGCAAGAAGGGCCTCTTCCCCGACCCCGACACCCGCGTCTTCATCAACCCGGACGTCTGCGAGGGCTGCGGCGACTGCTCGGTGCAGTCGAACTGCGTCGCCATCCTGCCGCTCGAGACGCCGCTCGGCACCAAGCGCGAGATCGACCAGTCGGCCTGCAACAAGGACTTCTCCTGCCTCAAGGGCTTCTGCCCTTCCTTCGTCACCCTCGAGGGCGCCCGCGTCCGCAAGCCCGACCCCGCCGCCCTCGCCCTCCCCGACCTCGCCCCGCCGCGCATCCCCGCCATCCGCGGCACCCACAACATCGTCGTCACCGGCGTCGGCGGCACCGGCGTCGTCACGGTGGGCGCCCTCGTCGCCATGGCCGCCCGGCTCGAGGGCAAGGGCGCCGGCGTCATGGAGATGGCCGGCCTCGCCCAGAAGGGCGGCGCGGTCTCGATCCACTGCCGCATCGCCGAGACGCCCGCCGACATCACCGCGATCCGCGTCGCGGTCGGCGAGGCCGACACGGTGATCGGCGGCGACATGGTCGTGACCGCAGGGGCGAAGACCCTCGGCCTGATGGCCCGCGGCCGCACCCGGGCGGTGGTCAACGCCCACGACATCCCCACCGGCGACTTCGTGCGCGACCGCGACTTCCGGCTGCCCACCGACCGCCTGGGCCGCGCACTCCGCGCCCGGGTCGGCGACGAGGCGCTGGCGATGCTCGACGCCACCCGCCTCGCCGAGCGGCTGCTCGGCGACGCGATCTTCGCCAACATCGTGATGCTCGGCGCCGCCTGGCAGGCCGGCCTCCTGCCCCTGAGCGAGGCGGCACTCCTGCGCGCCATCGCGATCAACGGCGCCGCCGTCGAGGGCAACACCCGCGCCTTCGCCCTCGGCCGCTGGGCCGTCGCACGCCCCGAGGAGGCGACCGCCGCCCTGCGCGGCGGCGCGCCCGAGCCGGGGCCCGAGACGCTCGAGCGCGTCGTCGAGACCCGCGCCGCGCATCTGGCGAAATACCAGAGCCGGCGCCTCGCCCGCCGCTATCGCGCCCTCGTCGAACGCGCGGCCGCCGCCGACCCGGACCTCGGCCTCGCGGTGGCGAAGGGCTACCACCGCGTCCTCGCCTACAAGGACGAATACGAGGTCGCCCGCCTCCACGCCGAGACCCTCGACGCGGCGCTGGCCGAGCGGTTCGAGGGCATCCGCCGCGTCCGCTTCCACCTCGCGCCCCCGATCCTGGCCCGCCGCGACGCCGACGGCCGCCCGAAGAAATCCGCCTTCGGCCCCTGGATGATGCCCGTCTTCCGCATTCTCGCCCGGCTCAAGGTCCTGCGTGGCACGCCCCTCGACCCCTTCGGCCGCACCGAGGAACGTCGCATGGAGCGCGCGCTGATCGCCGACTACGAGGCCGACCTCGACCGCCTGATCGCCGGCCTCACCCCCGAGACCCGCGCCATCGCCGCCGA
Source organism: Paracoccaceae bacterium (assembly GCA_007119835.1). Classification (GTDB taxonomy): domain Bacteria; phylum Pseudomonadota; class Alphaproteobacteria; order Rhodobacterales; family Rhodobacteraceae; genus Amaricoccus. The sequence continues at coordinate 647 of SKOX01000429.1, read as the reverse complement.
GCGCGCGGCACTCCCGCTCGAGATCCGCGGCTTCGGCCACGTCAAGGCCGGCGCCGCCGCCGCCGCCGCCGAGCGCCGCGCCGCCCTGATGGCCGCCTTCGAGGCCGGCGGCGGCGACAGCCGGCTGGCGGCAGAATGACGCGCCGCTCCCCGCATCGCCCGACCCGCCCCGCATTCCCTCTTTCGGCATAGAAACCTGGAGAGCAGTGCCTGGGGTGCGGGGGCGGCGAGCGCCCCGCCGTCGCTCGCCCACAGGCGAGCGACAAAGAAAGAAGCCTCGCGCGCACCCGCGCGCACCGCTTCGGCGCCAACGGGCGCCGCGCGAAGGGCGCCGCCTGCCAGCCCTTACCTGAACGGCCAGCCGCTCAGCCGCGGGCGATCTCGACCATCAGCCGCTGCAAGTAGGGCGCCTCGGGCGTCCGGATGATGCTCGGCCACTCCGGCCTGTGCAGGCTGTCGGGAAAGTGCTGCGCCTCGAGGCAGAGCCCGGAGAAGCGCCCGTAGCGCTGCCCGTCGTGGCCCGGGACCGGGATCTCCGCCTTCGGGGCGTTGAAGACCTGCAGCCCCGGCTCGTGCGTCCAGAGCCGCAGCACCCGGTCCGACCAGTCGCTGCGCGCCTCCGCGGCCGGCGCCTCGCGGTCGCGGTC
>SKOX01000313.1 GCA_007119835.1 Paracoccaceae bacterium | reverse complement strand
GCGACCGGATCGAGGGCGTGGGCGGCGCGCGGCGGCCGGGGATCGTGCACCGGATCGACAAGGACACCTCGGGGCTGATGGTCGTGGCGAAGACCGACCGCGCGCACGGGGCGCTTTCGGCTGCCTTCAAGGCGCACACGATCGACCGGGAGTATCTCGCCATCGTCCGCGGCGTGCCCGATCCCGGTGAGCCGCGGCTTGCCGGACTGCCCGGCGTGAGCTTCGAAGCGGGCGGCTGCATCCGGATCGAGGGAGGGATCGGGCGGCACCCGACCGACCGCAAGCGCATGGCAGTGATCGGGGCGCGCGGCCGCCGGGCGGTGACGCGGGTCCGGGTCGTGGAGCGCTACGGCGACGTGGCGGCACTGGTGTCCTGCCGCCTCGAGACCGGGCGGACGCACCAGATCCGGGTGCATCTCGCCCATGTCGGGCATCCGCTGGTGGGTGATCCGGTCTACGGGCGGCGGCGCCCGCTGCCGGCTTCGGTGCCGGCGGCGGTCGCCGACGCCGTCCACACCTTCCCGCGCCAGGCGCTGCACGCGGCGCGGCTCGGCTTCCTGCACCCGGTCACGGGACGCGCGATGAACTTCGCCGTTGCGCCACCTGTCGATTTCACGCGCTTGTCAAGGCTTCTGGGCAACCAAATCCCTCAAGTCGGGTTATAACGGTTCCAAGAAGGGCGCGGCACGGAAGCGTCCCGCATCGAGCGGTAGCGAAGGAGGCAGATCGGTGACCTACAGCAAACTCCCGGCCCCGTCGCCAGAACAGGGGCTGTCGCGGTATCTTTCCGAGATCCGCAAGTTTCCCATGCTGGAGCCGGAAGAGGAGTACATGCTCGCCCGCGCCTGGGTGAACCACGGCGACAAGGAGGCGGCGCACAAGCTGGTGACGAGCCACCTGCGGCTCGCGGCGAAGATCGCCATGGGCTATCGCGGCTACGGGCTGCCGACGGCCGAGGTAATCTCCGAGGCGAATGTCGGCCTGATGCAGGCGGTGAAGCGCTTCGACCCGGACAGGGGCTTCCGGCTCGCCACCTACGCGATGTGGTGGATCCGGGCGTCGATCCAGGAGTACATCCTGCGGTCGTGGTCGCTCGTGAAGATGGGCACCACAGCCGCTCAGAAGAAGCTTTTCTTCAACCTTCGCAAGGCGAAGAACAAGATCGGCGCCATCGAGGAGGGCGAGCTCCGGCCCGAGAACGTCGCCAAGATCGCGCACGACCTGAACGTGAGCGAGACCGAGGTCATTTCGATGAACCGGCGCCTCTCGGGAGGCGACGCCTCGCTCAATGCGCAGATCAAGGGCGACGGCGAGGGCACGGCCGAGTGGCAGGACTGGCTCGAGGACGAGGAGGCCGACCAGGCCACCGCCTACGCCGAGCGCGACGAGCTCAAGGGGCGGCGCGAACTCCTGCTCGAGGCGATGCGGGATCTCAACGAGCGCGAGCGGCACATCCTGACGGAGCGGCGGCTGAAGGACGAGCCGGTGACGCTCGAGGACCTCTCCCGGGTCTACAACGTCAGCCGGGAGCGCATCCGTCAGATCGAGGTGCGTGCGTTCGAGAAGCTTCAGAAGAAGATGCGCGATCTCGCCACTGAGCGCGAGATGGCGCCCGCGATGGAGTGACGCCAGGCCGACGCGCGCGGCGTCACTCGACGGTCGCGGCGATGTCGGCGGGCGACATGCCTTCCTTGATCTCCCGCAGCCGCGCATAGACCATGGCGATGAACACCGCGATCAACGCGTAGAAGATCGCGGAGACGGCGGCGGCGATCGGAATCTGCAGCACGAACCCCGCCTCGGCGCCGAGCGCGGCGAACGGCATCAGGAAGACCAGGATGACCACGCCGAGCAGGCCGAACAGCGCGATGGCGCCGATCAGCGGCAGGCGGTAGCCCTCGGTCAGTTCCTGCGCGCGGGAGAAGCCGGACCAGCCCGTGTCCTCGAAGACGATCGTCGCGATCCACGGCCAGTAGCGGGCGAGCACGTAGAGGCCCGGCAGGATGAACAGCACGAGGCCGATGCCGGCGAGGATGTAGAGGATCGTCCCGAGCACCACGATCGGGGCGAGGTGCCGCAGGGTCTGGCCGAGATACTCGCGGATGGTGTGGCGCTTGCCGATGACGGCGTCGAGCGCGGCGAGGCACATGACGCCCGAGATCACGCTCGCGACCATCACGTTGAGCAGGAAGGAGACCAGGAACGGCCCGACGCTGAGGTCCGGCGGCGGCGCCCCGGTTTCCGGGTCGAACGCGATCGGCTCGCCCGCGCCGGTGGCCACCTCGATGGCGACGAGGGCGAGGGAGGGGACGAACGCGATCGGGAACAGGAAGAAGAAATGCGCGCCGAGGAGCCGGAGCGTGTCGCCGAGCAGGCGGAGCACGCCGAGCGGCGGTGCCGATCGGGCCGGCCCGCCGCCGCCCCACGGGCCGCCCTTGCTCACGCGAAGGCCTCCGGCCTCGCCTCGCGCGCCATGTGGTCGAGGACGGCGTTCACGAACTTCTGCTCGCGGCCCTCGGGGAAGAAGGCGCGGGCGACGGCGATGTATTCGGCGATGATGACCTTCGCGGGCGTGTCGAGCGCGACGATCTCGGCGCCGGCCGCCCGGAAGAGCGCGCGCAGCGTCGGGTCGATGCGGTCGATCGGCCACTTGGCGACGAGCGCCCGGTCGGTCAGCTGGTCGATGCGCGCCTGGTGGTTGACCGCCTCGTGCAGGACGGTGCGGAAGTGGTCGAGGTCCGGGTCGCCGTAGCTCTCGCCGTCGATCTCGAGGCCGAGGCGGTGGGTCTCGAACTCCTCGCGCACGGCGTCGAGGCCGCTGCCGGCCGCCTCCATCTGGAAGAGCGCCTGGACGGCGTAGAGGCGGGCGGCCGAGCGGCGGGCGCGGGCGGCGGGGGAATGGCGGCTCATGGCGTCAGGCCCTTTCGCTGCCGACGGGATCGCCCGCGAGGCGGATGCCGCTGTCGGGCAGCGCGCGGTGCCGCGGCGCGAACCGGCGGGCGAGGGCGATGAGGTGCAGGGCGGCCTCGGCGGCGCCGCCGCCCTTGTTCATGCGGGCGGGATCGGCGCGGACCTCGGCCTGGGCGCGGTTCTCGACGGTGAGGATGCCGTTGCCGATCGCCAGCCCCTCGAGCCCCAGCAGCGTCAGGCCGCGGGAGGAGTCGTTGCAGACGGTCTCATAATGGGTCGTCTCGCCGCGGATGACGCAGCCGAGCGCCACGAAGCCGTCGAAGTCGCCCGAGCGGGAGGCGAGGCGGATCGCGGTCGGCAGCTCGAGCGCCCCCGGCACCTCGATCGTCTCGACCTGGGCGCGGGCGGCCGCGACCGCGGCGCGCGCGCCGGCCGTCAGCATGTCGGCGATGTCGCGGTAGAACGGCGCCACGACCAGGAGGAGCCGGGTCGGACGGTCGAAGACGGGTGGGGCGAGGCCCTTTTCAGTCGGGGCGGCCATCGTCAGGTCTCCGGAAAGCGGATGGGACGGGTATCGACGATCGACAGGCCGTAGCCTTCGAGGCCGACCGGCTTGAGGCCCGGCGAGTTGGTGAGCACGATCAGGTCGTGCAGCCCGAGCGCACTCAGGATCTGGGCGCCGATGCCGTACTGGCGCAGGCGCTGGGGCGAGACGTGGTCGCCGATCTCGAGCTTCATGCCGACGTCGCGCAGCACGACGACGACGCCGCGGCCCTCGCGCGCGATCATCTGCATCGCGTCGCGCAGCTGGTGCGCCCGCTCGGGGTGGATCGCGAGCAGGTCGTCGATCGGATTGATCGGGTGCATGCGGACGAGGACCGGCTCGGGGCTGGTGACGTCGCCCTTGGTCAGCACCAGGTGCTCGCCGCCGCCGGCCTGGTCGGTGAACACCCGAAGCTGCCAGGTGCCGCCGTATTCGGAGGCGACGCTCCGGCTCGCGGTCTCGCGCACGAGATTGTCGTGGCGGCGGCGGTAGGCGATCAGGTCGGAGATCGTGCCGATCTTCAGCGCGTGGCGCTGGGCGAAGGCGACGAGGTCGGGGAGCCGCGCCATCGAGCCGTCGTCGTTCATGATCTCGCAGATCACGCCGGACGGGTTGAGGCCGGCGAGCCGGGCGATGTCGACGGCGGCCTCGGTGTGGCCGGCGCGCACGAGGACGCCGCCATCGCGGGCGCGGAGCGGGAAGATGTGGCCGGGCGTCGCGATGTCCTGCGCGCCGGAGCGCGGGTCGATCGCCACGGCCACGGTGCGGGCGCGGTCGTGGGCGGAGATGCCGGTCGTGACACCCTCACGCGCCTCGATCGAGACGGTGAACGCGGTCTCGTGGCGCGAGGAGTTCGACGAGGCCATGAGCGGCAGGCCGAGCGCGTCGAGCCGGTCGCCGGGCAGCGTGAGGCAGATCAGCCCGCGGCCGTGGGTCGCCATGAAGTTGATGGCGTTCGGCGTGCACATCTGGGCGGGAATGACGAGGTCGCCTTCGTTCTCCCGGTCCTCGTGGTCGACGAGAATGAACATGCGCCCGTTGCGCGCGTCCTCGATGATCTCCTCGATGGGGGAGATGGCATCGGCGTAGCTCGGAGGGCTCATGTCCGTCATCGGTTCTCTCAGCTCGGGAGCCGCCCGGATAGCGCAGGCGGAGCGTGAAGGCCAGCGGGTCAGGGGGCTGTGAAGCGTCGTCCGGCCGGCAGGTTTCCCGCAATGTGGCGCCGGCCCGCTCCCGTCCCGTGCCCGCTATCGCGGCCGATGCCTGGCGCGGCGCTCAGGTTTCCATCTCCCGGAGCCGGGCGACGTAGCGGGCGAGCGTGTCGATCTCGATGTTGACGCGGTCGCCGGGCTCCACGTCGTCCCATGTCGTCGAGGCGCGCGTGTGCGGGATGAGGTTGACGCCGAAGGTGGCGCCCTCGACCTCGTTGACGGTCAGCGAGGTGCCGTTGAGGGCCACCGAGCCCTTCGGCGCGATGAAGCCGGCGAGCGCGGGATCGACGCGGAAGGCGAGGCGGACGCTGTCGCCTTCGGGCCGCGCCGCGGTCACCTCGGCTGTGCCGTCGATGTGGCCGGAGACAATGTGCCCTCCGAGTTCGTCGCCGACCCGGAGCGCGCGCTCGAGATTGACCCGGCGCCCGGGCGCCCAGGCGGTGCGGCCGTGGCGGATGTTGGTCTTGGCCACGGTCTCGGCCGAGACGTCGACGGCGAACCAGTCCCGGCCCTCCGCCGTGGTGCCGCGCTCGACGACCGTGAGGCAGACCCCGTCGCAGGCGACCGACGCGCCGATCGCCAGGCTCGCGGCCGGGTAGGCGCACCCGATCCGCGCCCTGAGATCGCCCCGGTCCTCGAGCGCGAGAACCGTGCCGATATCGGTGATGATGCCGGTGAACATGACGCCGTCGCCTCCCTTGCCGCCGTCCTAGTCCCGGTGCGGCGGCTCGGCAAGGGTCGTGGCGAGCGCGCCGCAGGCGGCGGCGCATCCGCGTCCCGGCACCGCCGACGCGCTGGCCCCGGGCGAAGAGAGGCGCTAAGGTCCGGGAAAAGCCGCAGAGAGACGGCGCAAAGGGGCTCATGTCGATGCAGGACCTTCGTCGGAGTGAGGGGCGCCTCGCGGTGCGCGGTCTGGCCGCGGCCCTGCGGACGGCCGTCCTCGCGACCCTCGCCCTCGCCCTCGCCGGCTGCACGCTGCCCCGCTCGGGCCCGACGGCGGGCGAGATCATGGCGGCCGGCGCGCGGGCGGACAGCGGGCTCCTGATCGTGCCGGTCGACCTGTCGGTGGCAGCCGCCGCGCGTTTCGTCGAGCCCCTGCTCCTCGGGCCGGGCTTCGTCGGCGCGCCGCTGGTCTCGGCGGAGACTTTCGCGCCGGGAGACGTCGTGTCGCTCACGGTGTGGGAGAACGTCGATGTCGGCGTCCTCGCCGGGGTCGGGCAGCGCGTCGCGGTGCTGCAGGAGATCCAGGTCGACGAGAGCGGCATGATCTTCGTGCCCTATGCCGGGCGGCTGCGCGCCGCCGGCAGGCGGCCGGAGGAACTGCGCCGGGCCGTCACCGAAGCACTCGCGGCCCACACGCCCGACCCGCAGGTCGAGGTGCGCCGGGCGGCAGGCGACGGGGCGGCGGTCAGCGTGCTCGGGGGTGTGAGCGAGGCCGGCGTCTACCCGATCGACCAGGCGACGCGGCGGCTGTCGGCGATGCTGGCCCGGGCAGGCGGCGTCACGCTCCTGCCCGACGTCGCGCAGGTGCGGATGCAGCGCGGCTCCGAGACCGGCGTCGTCTGGCTGCAGGATCTCTACGACGACCCCGCCCTCGACGTGGCGCTGAGGCCCGGCGACCGGATCATCGTCGAGGAAGACCGGCGCGCCTTCACCGCACTCGGCGCCGCGGGGAGGCAGGCGCGGCTGCCCTTCACCAAGCGCGACATGTCCCTGGTCGAGGCGCTGGCGACGGCGGGTGGCCTCGACGGGCGCTCGGCCAATCCCACCGGCGTCTTCGTCTTCCGCCTCGAAGCAGCCGAGGTGGCCCGGCGCGTCACCGGGCGGCCGGACCTCGTCGGGCCGCAGAGGGTGGCCTACGTCATGGACTTCACACGGGCCGAGGGGCTCCTGTCGGCGCGTGAGTTCGTGATCCGGGACGAGGACACGATCTACGTCACCGAGGCCCCGATCGCCGCCTGGTCGCGGATCATCGGGCTTGCGGGCGCCACCGTCGGCTTCGCGGGGTCGGTGGCGGTGCTGGAGGACCGTCTCACCAACTGAGCCATCACAAGGCGTCATGGGAGCCATGCAAAACATTAGCTTGGCTGATGTTGGCCCAGGGATTACATCCCCTGGGCAACAGTGGCAGGAGTTTCAAGTCATGGCTGATATCGCATCCCTTTCCGGCGCGTCGCGCCGGCCCGCCCGCCTGCCGTCCGCGCCAGTCGCCTGGGGCGCCGCTGGTATCGGCGTCGTTCTCGTGGCCGCGCTGCTCGGCCTCGTCGCCGAGCCGCCGGCGTTGTCGCAGAATGCGGCGGCCGACGAGGACTGGCGCGGCAACAGCGCGCGGATCGTCCCGCTTCCGGCGCGCTAGGCCCGGAGCCAGCGCGCCCTGAGGTCGTCGCCGGTGCGCCGGACGTCGGCGAGGCGGTAGCGCGGCGCCTCGGCGAGCGTCTGCAGCCCGAGACGGCCGGTGGCGGGACGGCCGTCGGCGCCGAGGACGACGCCGGCGGCGTAGGTCACGATTTCGTCGACGAGGCCGGCCGTGACGAGGCTCGCCGCGAGTTGGCCACCGCCTTCGCAGAACACGCGGCTAAGACCACGCGCGCCGAGCAGCGCCAGCATGGCGCGGATGTCCATCTGGCCGTCCGGGTCGCCGGGGATCTCGGCGAGTTCGGCGCCCGCAGCGGCCCAGGCCGCGCGGTGGCCGGCATCCGCGCGAGGCCCGTGACAGATCAGGAGCGGCAAGAGCCGGGCGCTCTCGGCGAGGCGTCCTCGGGCCGGCAGGTGGAGCCGGCCGCCTGCGACGACGCGCAGCGGCCGCGCGCCGGGCAGGCCGAGG
>SKOX01000448.1 GCA_007119835.1 Paracoccaceae bacterium | reverse complement strand
TCGCGCCAGCCGCGCGATGGCGGTCGCGCCGCCCCGCAGGAGGCGCCCGCAGGGCGCAGCCAAGGCGCGCTCGCCCGCATCACGGCCGGCCGCCCTCTACGATCCCCAGCACCCGCTCGCGGATCTCCGGATCGATCATCTGCTCGAGCACCGTCCGGAATCCCGCCACCGCCTCCGGCCCCGCATTCGAGAACGCCGCCCGCATCCGCCGCCGCTGCGCCGCCGTCAGCTCCTGCTCGAGAGCGCGGCCCTTCTCGGTGAGCGCAAGATTCCGCTGCCGGCGGTCGACCCGGCCCACCCGGCTCTCCACGAGCCCGTCCTCGACGAGCTGGCGCAGCACCCGGTTCAGGCTCTGCTTGGTCACCCCGAGGATCTCGATCAGGGCGTTCACCGTCAGGCCGGGGCGGCGGTTGATGAAGTGCAGCGCCCGGTGGTGCGCGCGTCCGTAGCCGAACTTCGCGAGGATCCGGTCGGGATCGCCCGTGAATCCGCGATAGGCGAAGAACATCAGCTCGATCCCCTGGCGGAGCTGGTCGTCCGTGAGGAAGAGAAGCTGCTCGCTGCGGGTGGGACCTGCCGAGAAGCGGCCGTGGGCCATGCGTCGATCTCTCCCGATGCCTCTTTGCGCGACTTTATGTCAGGGTTGTTGACATTCCAAGTATGCAATGGTAGCCCCGCGGCCCGTCGCCGGTGCAACATTCGATCGTGCGGGGTCTGGCGGACGCAACGAAATGCATGCCGCGCCACCCCGCCTGACGACAGGGGCCGCCCGGACGGCAGGCGCGTGTGAGCAACGACCATCGGGAGCGAGCCATGGCGGCAGGAGCCTACGACGACCGGGACGGCGTTATCTGGATGGACGGGCAGTTCGTGCCCTGGCGCGAGGCCAAGGTGCACGTGCTCACCCACGCACTCCATTACGCCAGCTCCGTCTTCGAGGGCGAGCGCGCCTATGGCGGCGCCATCTTCAAAAGCCGCGAGCATTCCGAGCGCCTCCTCGTCTCCTGCGACATGATGGACATTCCCCGCCCGATGACGGTCGACGATCTCGAGGCGGCGAAGCGTGATGCGATGGAGAGGAGCGGGCTTCGGGACGCCTATGTCCGCGCGCTGATCTGGCGCGGCTCGGGGCCGGACATGGGCGTGTCGTCGTCGCGCAACCCGGTCCACACCGCGATCGCGGTTTGGGAATGGGGCGCCTATTACGGCGACGCCAAGATGAAGGGCGCCAAGCTCGACATCTCGCGCTGGAAGCGTCCGAGCCCCGAGACGATCCCCTGCTTCGCCAAGGCGTCGGGGCTCTACATGATCTGCACCATGTCGAAGCACGCCGCCGAGGCGAAGGGCTGCTCGGACGCGATCATGATGGACTACCGCGGCTACGTCGCCGAGGCGACGGGGGCCAACGTCTTCTTCGTGAAGGACGGCGTCGTCCACACGCCCCTGCCGGACGTCTTTCTCAACGGCATCACCCGCCAGACCGTGATCGCAATGCTGAAGGCGCGCGGCGTCACGGTGATCGAGCGCCACATCCTCCCCGCCGAGATGGAAGATTTCGAGCAGTGCTGGCTCACCGGCACGGCGGCCGAGGTCACGCCCGTCGGCCAGATCGGCGACTATACCTTCGAGGTCGGCGCCCTCACCCGCTCGGTCGCCGAGGAATACGAGAAGCTCGTGCGCAACCAGCTCCAGCCGGCCTGACCCGCCCGGCCTACCTATCGCGATACTTGGGTTGAGGCGGCTCGCACCTTGCAAGCCCCTCTCCAGCCCGCTGCAAGGGACTGGACGCCATCGCGGTCGCGCGCCACCTCTCCGGCTCGACAGGAGGCGCAGGAATGGCGCGCAGCGCGACGACGACCGCTTACGAGATGCTGACTGGCGAGGACGAGGGCCGGGCCTGCTCGGACATTCCCGACAGCGCCTGCCGGCACCAGCCGCGCAACTTCGTCACCCACATCGGGTGCCTCGGCGCCACCAAGACCGCCGACGGCCTCATAGACCCCAAGCTCGTGCTCGCGTGGCTGATGGCCCAGGTCGGGGCGCCGGCCGCGCTGATCGGGCTGCTCGTCCCGGTCCGCGAGGCCGGCGCCCTCCTGCCGCAGCTTCTGACCGCCGGCTACATCCGACGCCTGCCCCGGCGAAAGTGGGTCTGGGTCGCGGGCAGCGTCATCCAGGGCCTTGCCGCCCTCGGTATCGCCGCCGCAGCCCTGCTCCTCCACGGCGCCACCGCCGGCTGGACGATCCTCGGCCTCCTCGCGCTGCTCGCCGTCGCCCGGAGCCTCTGCTCGGTGAGCTTGAAGGACGTGCTCGGCAAGACCGTCGACCGCGCCCGACGCGGCACCGCCACCGGCACGGCGACGACCCTCGGCTCGGCCGCGGTCATCGTCTTCGCGCTGATCCTGATCCTCGAGCTCGGCCCGCGCGGCGCCGTCGTCATCTGGGCGATCATGCTCGCGGGCGGCCTCTGGCTCGTCGCTGCCGGCCTGTTCTCGACCCTGCGCGAGGAGCCAGGCGCCACCGAGGGAGGCCGCAGCGGCCTTGTCGCCGCCTGGGACAGCCTCGGGCTCCTGCGCACCGATGCCGGCCTCCGCCGCTTCATCCTCGCCCGCGCGCTGCTCGTGCCGACCGCGCTGGCGCCGCCCTACATGGTCGCCCTCGTCGCCGCCACACCCGGTCGCGCCCTCGAATCGCTCGGCGCCCTCGTCCTCGCCTCCGCCCTCGCCGGCCTGCTCAGCGCCTACGTCTGGGGCCGCCTCGCCGACCGCTCGAGCCGGCTCGTCCTCGCCGCCACCGGCGCGGCCGCCGCCGCGATCCTCGCCCTCACCGCGCTCGCCGACGCCGCGGGCTGGCTCGCCGAGCCCCTCGTCCTGCCGGCCCTCCTCTTCGTGCTGATGGTGTCCTACCACGGCGTCCGCCTCGGCCGGACGACGCATCTCGTCGACATGGCGACGCCCGAAACCCGCGCCTCCTACACCGCGCTCTCGAACACTCTAATAGGCGCCGTCCTGCTCGCCGGCGGCGGCTTCGCGCTGGTGGCCGACCTGCTCGGCGTCCGCGCCGTCATCGTGGCGCTTGCCGCATTTTCTGCGCTCGCGGTGCCGGCTGCGCTCGCCCTCGACGAGGTTCAGGAGCGAAGTGAGTCCTGAGGCTCATCCCCGGAGGCGCAGCGCCCCGAGGCGCTGGGCGTCGCGCCGCCGGAGCTCCGCGAAGATCGCCGTGAGATGGTCCGCCCGCGCAGGCACCGCCGCCGGCCGCGCCGCTGCCGCCACCAGGAAGGCCGTCTCCGGCAGCGGCGGCGCGTGCAGCCGCGCCGATTGCGGCAGGACCACCGTCGCACCTGCCGCGGCCGCCGCCCGCGCCGCGAGGGCGACCTTCCGCCGCGAGGCCGTCACCGCCCGACCACTGACCGAATCGTGCCCGCGCGCCCGGATCACTTCGCCGATCTCGGCATAGAGGTACCGCGCCGCGAAGATCGCAGGCTGCGCGGCGAGCGGCAGCGCGGAGATGCCGGCCTCCGCCCGCGCATAGAGCCGGTCGGCCTCCTCGAGCAGCCGCGCCGTCGCCGCGCCCAGCGCCGGCGAGTGTGCGGGCTCGGCCAGCAGCCGGTTCTCGTCGACGCCGAACTCGTCGAGCCAGTCGAGCGGCAGGTAGAGCCGCCCCTCGCGCGCGTCCTCGCCGACGTCGCGGGCGATGTTGGTGAGCTGCATCGCCACGCCGAGGTCGCAGGCCCGCGCCAGCACGTCGGCGTCGCGCACGCCCATGATGACCGTCATCATCGCGCCGACCGCGCCCGCGACCCGCGCGGAATAGGCCCGCACCTCGGAAAGCGTCGCGTAGCGCATCCCGGCCGCGTCCCAGGCGAAGCCCTCGATCAGCGCGTCGGGCAGCGCCCGCGGCATCTCTACGGCCTCGACCATCGCGGCGAAGGCCCGATCGGCCGGATGCGGGACCGGCCGGCCGGCGTAGGCCCGTTCGAGCCGATGGGCGAGCGACATGACCGCCGCCGGCTTCTCGGCGTTGCAGTCGACGGCGTCGTCGGCGACCCGGCAGAAGGCGTAGAGCGCCAGCGCCGGGTCGCGCCAGCGCCGCGGCAGGATGAGCGAGGCTGCGTGGAAGCTGCGCGAGCCTACCCGGATCGCCGCGCGGCAGGCGTCGAGGTCGGTCGGATCGATGCCGTGCGCGGTCATGCCGGCACCGGATCGGGCACGAGCTGGTCGATCACCTCCGCCGAGCCGACGACGCCCGGCAGCCCCGCCCCGGGATGCGAGCCGGCGCCGACGAGGTAGAGCCCGCGCACCTCCTCCGAACGGTTGTGCGGCCGGAACCAGGCGCTCTGCAGGATGCGCGGCTCGAGGCTGAAGCCCGCCCCGAACGGCGACAGGTACCGCGTCCCGAAGTCGGCCGGCGTCATCACATGTTCCTCCACGATCCGCTCGGCGAAGCCGGGCAGCGCCTCGCGCTCCAGCACCGCCGCCATCCGCTCCTTGAAGCGCGCAGCCTCCACGCCCCAGTCGACCGGCCAGTCGTGGCCGAGATGCGGCACCGGCGCGAGGCAGTAGAAGCTGTCGCAGCCCTCCGGCGCGGCCGAGGGGTCGGTCGTCGTCGGCCGGTGCAGGTAGAGCGACATGTCCTCGGCGAGTCGGCCCTTGATGAAGATGTCCTCGCACAGGCCGCGATAGCGTGGCCCGTTGAGGATCGTGTGGTGCCCGACATCCGGCCACATCGCCCGCGTGCCCCTGGTGCCGAAATGCCAGACGAAGAGGCCCGACGACCACCGCGACCGCCTCAGCCGCCGGTCGGTCCACCGCGCCTTCGGCACGCGCCGGAGAAGGTGCCGGTAGGTGTGCCCGGCATCGGCGTTCGACACCACCACGTCCGCGGCGATCTCCTCTCCGCCCTCGAGCCGGACGCCCCGGGCCCGCCCGTCGCGCACGAGGATCTCGTCGACCGTCACCTCGTGCCGGATCTCGCCGCCGGTCTCCGCCACCAGCCCGGCCACGGCCCGCGCCAGCGCTCCGGTGCCGCCCATCGCGTAGTGCACGCCGTAAGCCTTCTCGAGATGGGCGACGAGGATGTACATGGAGGTGACGTTGAACGGATCGCCTCCGATGAAGAGCGGATGGAACGACATCGCCATCCTCAGTCGTTCGTCCCGGAACCGGACCGCGGCATGGCCGTAGGACGAGCGGTCGGCCCGCAGCCGGGCGAAGTCCGGAAGCACGCGGATCGTCTCCCAGAGCCGGTGCATCGGCCGCCGCCCGAGATCGGCATAGGCGATGCGGTAACGCGCCTCGCTGTCGGCGAGGAAGCGGTCGTAGCCCGCCACGTCGCCCGGCGAGAGACGCGCGATCTCCGCCCGCATCCGCTCGGTGTCGCCGCAGGCCGCGAAGGTCGAGCCGTCCGGCCATCGGATCGTGTAGTAGGGGTCGAGCGGCCGCAGATCGACGTCCTCGGCCATCCGCCGCCCGACGAGACCCCAGAGCGCCTCGAAGACCTGCGGCACGGTGACGATGGTCGGGCCGAGATCGAAGCGATATCCTCCGCGCAGCAGGCACGAGCCGCGGCCGCCCGGCATGTCGAGGCGGTCGAGAACCACGGCGCGGTAACCGCGCACGCCGAGGCGGACCGCCGCGGCGAGGCCGCCGAAACCCGCACCGATGACGACGGCGACGGGACGGCCATCGCGGGCGAGGTCCGGCGCCAGCGGGGGCGCGGCGGTCCGGTCGGCGGCGGCGAGGATGGCGCTGGCAGGGTCGTGGCGGGTCATCGCTGTCCCTTCTGGTTTACACATGACGGTAGCAGTGTCTAGTTTGATTGACAATCACCCCTTCCCGTCCGGAGCGGATGGTGGCAGAGTGCGGTCCATGCCGGCGCCGCTCCCCATCGCGACCCTCTCGCTGTTCCGCTTCGGCCGCTGGCGCGACCGGGCGTGGGCGTTCGGCCAGATGGCGCTCGCCCGCCGCCCGCTCGCGCGCACCGAAGGCATCGGCTTTCACAAGCTGATGGGCGCGGGCACGGGCGAGGGCTTCACGCCGCTGCCCGACGCGGTGGTGGCGATCCTCGCGACCTGGCCGGACCTCGGCCGCGCCCGCGCGGCGCTTGAAGAGGCGCCCGTGTTCCGCCGCTTCGGCGACCGCGCCGTCGAGCGATTCGACCTCCATCTCGAGACCCTGTCGGCGCGTGGCCTCTGGAGCCGCACCACGCCCTTCGCGCCTGCCGGTGGCGAGCCCGAGCCGGTGGCGAGCCCACCCGCCGACCCGCCCGCAGGCCCCGTCGCCGCGATCACGCGGGCGACAGTCCGGCCCCGGAAGCTCCTGAAATTCTGGGCCCGCGTCCCGGCGATCAGCGCGCGGATCGGGGCGGACCGGAGCGTCCTCTTCAAGGCCGGCGTCGGCGAGGTGCCCTGGCTGCACCAGGTCACCGTCTCGGTCTGGCCGGATGCCGCTTCAATGCATGCCTTCGCCCGCGCCGGCGGCCCGCATGCCGAGGCCATCCGCGCCGTCCGCGCCGAGGACTGGTTCGCCGAGGAGCTCTACGCCCGTTTCGCCGTTCGCGGCCACGCCGGCCGCTGGCAGGGCCACGACCCGCTCGCCGCGCTCGCCTCCGCCCGACTTGCCGCAGAATGAGGGATCCCACATGACGCGACGCCCCTACCCGTTTACCGCCATCGTCGGCCAGGAGGAGATGAAGCGCGCCCTCGTCCTCGCCGCCATCGACCCCGCGATCGGCGGCGTCCTCGTCTTCGGCGACCGCGGCACGGGCAAATCGACCGCCGTGCGCGCCCTCGCCGGCCTCCTGCCGCCGATCAAGGTCGCCCGCGGCAGCGCCTACAACGAGGAACCCGCCGCCGGCGCCGCCGCCGACACCATCTCCGCGCCGGTCGTCGACCTGCCGCTCGGCGCGACCGAGGACCGCGTCGTCGGCGCCCTCGACCTCGAGCGGGCGCTGACCCGCGGCGAGAAGGCCTTCGAGCCCGGGCTGCTCGCCCGCGCCCATCGCGGCTTTCTCTACATCGACGAGGTGAACCTGCTCGAGGACCACCTGGTCGACCTCCTCCTCGACGTCGCCGCGTCGGGCGAGAACGTCGTCGAGCGCGAGGGCCTCTCGATCCGCCACCCGGCCCGCTTCGTCCTCGTCGGCTCCGGCAACCCCGAGGAGGGCGAGCTCCGGCCGCAGCTCCTCGACCGCTTCGGCCTCTCGGTGGAGGTCGGCACGCCGCGTGCCGTCGCCGACCGCGTCGAGGTCGTCCGCAGGCGCGACCGCTTCGAGCGCGACCCCAAGGGTTTCGTGGCCGGCTGGGAGAAGGAAGAGGCGAAGCTTCGGCGGGCGATCGTCAAGGCCCGCCGCGGGCTCGATGCCGTCGACGTCCCCGACGCGACCCTCGCGCTCGCCGCCGAGCTCTGCATCGCACTCGGCGCCGACGGGCTGCGTGGCGAACTCACCTTGATGCGCGCCGCCCGGGCGCTGGCGGCGCTCGAGGGCGCGGCGGCCGCCAGCCCCGCGCACCTGCGCGCCATA
>SKOX01000174.1 GCA_007119835.1 Paracoccaceae bacterium | reverse complement strand
TCGGCCGGCGCGCTGCCAACCTCGGCCGCCGTCACCGGCTCGGACGCCTTTTCAGCGGCGGCCGCGAGCGCACCCGGATCGGCCGCGCCTTCCGCGGCGGGCGGCATGGGGGCGTCGCCAGCGGCAGATCCGTCCGACGTAGCGTCGCCACCCGACGCTACGTCGGCCCCACCCTCTCCAGCGGCCGCGGCCTCGGCCCCTTCAACGCTCTCCGGCACGGCCGGCGACGCCGCGGCAACCGGGCGCACCTTCGGCCGGCTGCCCTGCTCCGCCTCGTAGCCAAGGCCCGCCATGAGCTTCGCGAACTGCTCGAGGGTGAGGCCGGTGATCGACAGCATGTCGGGGGCCGCCTCGAAGCCCGCGCGGGCGTCGCGCGCCCGAAGCAGGTCCGCGAGCCGCTCGAGCATGTCGATGCGGATCGCCCGGTCGCCGGCGAGACGGTAGCCCGCGCGCGGATAGTAGCCCTTCGGCGCGCCGGGCACCGCCGGCACCGTCACGAGACCCGGCGGCGGCGCCTCCGGAAACTCGTCGAAATTCTCCATGAGCGACCACAGAACCAGCCGCAGCCGCGTCGGTGCGGGCTTCAGCAGCGCTGGCATGAAGACCGAGTACTGCCCGAATCGCACCCCGTGCTTGCGCAGGCTGCCGCGGCTCTCCTGGTCGAGCCCCTTCACCTCGTCGGCGACCTCGGAGCGCGACTGGATGCCAAGCGCCTCGACGAGGCGGAAGGCGATGCCCCGAGCCATGCCCGACAGCGCCTCGTCGTCCCGGAGCGCGATGAGCGGCTCGAATCGCGCGGCGATCTGCCGGTCGATCCAGTGCTGCAGGCGCCGCGCGACCTTCTCGCCGATCTCCGGCGCTGCGTCCTCGTCCACGAAGCTCACCGCGCGCGGCGAGAGCGCGTCGGCACCCGCGACGAGCTTGCCCACGGCATACTCGCCCCACATCAGGCCGCCCTGCTCGGTCACGTCGATCTCGGTGTCGGGCGCATTGTAGAAGCGATCGGCCTTCAACGACAGGACCGGCGCCAGCGCGGCAATGCCGGCCGAGCGCAGCGTCTTTGCCTCCTCGCCGGCGGCGTTGGGATCGAGGCGGAAGCGAAAACCGTCGAGGCGACCGACGAACTCGCCGTCGATCGTCACCTCGCCCTGCTCAGTCACGTGCGCCACCAGGCTCTCCCTCTGCTTCAGCCGGCGCATCAAGACAGACGTCCGCCGGTCGACGAACCGCTGGGTCAATCGCGCGTGCAGCGCGTCCGACAGCCGGTCTTCTACCGCACGCGTCTCGTCGCGCCAATGCTCGGCGTCGTCGACCCACCCCTTGCGCTGCGCCACATACGTCCATGTGCGGATATATGCCAAGCGCTGACTGAGCGCGTCGATGTCCCCCTCGGTGCGGTCGATGCGGGCGACCTGACGCGCCAGCCAGTCGGTCGGTATGCCGCCGCCATCCTGCAGGAAGCCGTGGAGCCGCGCGCCGAGATTGGCGTGCTCGGCCAGCGACACCTTCCGGAAGTCCGGCACCTGGCAGACGTCCCAGAGCAGCCGCACCGCGCCGGGATCCCGCAGCGCCCGCGCCACTTCCGGCCGATCAACCAGCGCCTTCAGCGTCATCACGTCGTCCGCCTCACGCGCCCGCACGAGGTCGCCATGCCCGCTCGGCGCCTCGAGGCTCGCGATGAGCGCCTCGGGCGAGCCGAACTCCAGCCGGGAGTTGCGCCACTGCAGCTTTCTCAGCGGCGCGAAGCGGTGGCTCTCGATCGCGTCCACGACATCGGGATCGAGGGGCGCGGCCTCGCCGGTCACGCCGAAGGTCCCGTCCTCGGTGTAGCGCCCGGCCCGCCCGGCGATCTGGGCGAGCTCGTTCGGCGCAAGATGCCGGTGCCGGCGCCCGTCGAACTTGGCAAGGCCGGAAAAGGCGACATGCCCGATGTCGAGATTGAGCCCCATGCCGATCGCGTCCGTGGCCACCAGATGGTCGACATCGCCGTTCTGGAAGAGCGCGACCTGCGCGTTGCGGGTTCTGGGCGAGAGCGCGCCCATCACGACCGCCGCACCGCCCTTCTGCCGCCGGATCAGTTCGGCGATGGCGTAGACGTCCTCGACAGAGAAGCCGACGATCGCGCTCCTCGGCGGCATCCGGCTCAGCTTGCGCGGACCGCCGTAGGAGAGCTTGGAGAACCGCTCGCGCCGGTGGAAGCGCGCCTCCGGGATCAGGTCCTGGATCGGCCCGCGCATGGTGCCCGAGCCGAGGAAGAGCGTCTCCGACAGGCCCCGCGCGTTCAGGAGCCGGTCGGTGAAGATGTGCCCGCGGTCAGGGTCGCCGCAGAGCTGGATCTCGTCCACCGCGAGGAAGTCGGGCAGGAGGTCGAGCGGCATCGCCTCGACGGTGCAGACCCAGTAGGCCGCCCGCGCAGGCACGATCCGCTCCTCGCCGGTGATCAGGGCCACGACCGAGGGCCCGCGCAGCGCCACGATCCGGTCGTAGACCTCGCGCGCGAGCAGGCGCAGCGGCAGGCCGATGACGCCGGTGCGGTGGCCGAGCATGCGCTCGATGGCGTAATGGGTCTTGCCGGTGTTCGTCGGCCCGAGGACCGCGGTGACGCGGGCGTCGACATCGCGAGGCATCGTGGAAGGAGTCTCCGGTGTGTAAGGCGCGCGCGGCGCCTAGAGGTCCGCGCCGCCGATCCGGCGCTCGAGGCGCTCGACCGCGCGGATCACTTCGGTGCGGTGCGGATGCAGTGCAAGCGCCGCGCGCTGGGCCCCGAGCGCGAGGTACGGGTCGCCCATCGCCTCTAGGATGACCGCGAGGCCCGAAAGCGCGCCGAAATGGCGCGGGTTGAGGCTGAGGACGACCTCGATGTCAGCCAGCGCAAGCGCATGCTCCCCCATCATGTAGAAGGCGGTCGCCCGCGCGTTCCAGCCCTCGGCGAAGTCGGGCGCATGGTCGACGAGCGCGCTCAGATGCTCGACGGCCGCGATCCAGTCCTCCTGGTCCATCGCCTCGTTGCCGCGGCGCAGGAGGAGGTCCATCGCGTCCGAGCCCGACCGCGACCAGTGCCGGATGATCTCCGCCTCGATGCGGGGCCAGTCCCCCCGGTCCGGCTCGGCCAGCTCCGCGAACAGCGCGTCGAGCCGCTCCTCCGCGTCGCCCGACGCAAGCGCCGGAGCGGCCGCACCCACGCCGATCGCTCCCGCCACGGCAAGCCCCAGTGCACGCTTTCGCAACTTGTCCATGCCCATTAGATTAAGAACTCGTGGCGAAAAATCGAGGGGGTCCGCACGGACCCGAGGAGAACCCTGGATGAGTGACATCGTGGCTTCGGCCGTCAAGACCCTGCAGGCCCGAATGGAAGGCAAGTCGCTGCCCGGCAGTGTCAAGTTCGTGATCCCCGGCGAAGGTACGGTCCTGATCGACGGCGACACGGTCAGTGATGCCGACGCGGACGCCGACTGCACCATGACGGCGAACGCCGAGACCTTCGAGGGCATCCTCGAGGGCGACGTCAACCCGACGGCGGCGTTCATGACCGGCAAGCTGAAGGTCGAGGGCGACATGGGGCTCGCGATGAAGCTCGGCTCCGTCCTCTGATGACGACGCCCGCGCCCTTCTTCGCCGAGGTGGCGGAGGCGCCGGAGGGCGCGCGGCCGTTCTGGGTCCGGACCGACGACGGAAGGCGGATCCGCACCGTCCACTGGCAGGGCGATGGGCGCGGCACCGCCTTCGTCTTCTCCGGGCGCAGCGAGTACGTCGAGAAATACGGCCGCGTCATCCGCCGCCTGCGCGAGCGAGGCCTCGCCGTCGTCGCCTTCGACTGGCGCGGCCAGGGGCTGTCGACGCGGCCTGCCCACAACCCGATGCTCGGCCATGTCGAGGATTTCCGCGACTACCAGCGCGACTGGCACGCCGTCCTCGCCGCGGCCGTGGCCCAGGATATGCCCCGGCCGTATTTCATGTTCGCGCATTCGATGGGCGGCTGCATCGGGCTCAGGACCCTGCTCGAAGGCGCGGAGTTCTGCGGCGCGGTGATGTCGGCGCCGATGTGGCACCTGCAGATGCGGGCGGCGACGCGGCAGGTCACGGCCAGCCTCGCGCAGTTCGCCAACCTCGTCGGGTTCGGCGCGCGGCGGTTCCCGGGCACCAACCGCGAGCCCTCCGCCCTCGCGCTCGCTTTCGAGGGCAACGTGCTGACCGGCTGCGCCGACCACTTCACCTGGTTCGGCCGCCAGCTCGGCGCCCACCCCGAGCTCGGCCTCGGGGGGCCCTCGGTGCAGTGGACCTACGCCGCGCTCGAGGAGATGGCCCGGCTCTACATCGCGCCCGTGCCGCGCCTTCCCGTCCTGGCCTTCCTCGGCACCGAGGAGCATGTCGTCTCGGCGAACGTCGTGCGCATCCAGATCGGCAAGATGCCCCGCGGCGAGCTCGCGCTGATCGAGGGCGCGCGCCACGAGATGTGGATGGAGCGCCCGGCGGTGCAGCAGCGCGTCTGGGCCGCGGTCGACGATTTCCTCGCGCGCGCGCTGACGGGCCAGGCCGACCAGAAGCGGCGGGCCCTGAACGCCTGAGCGCGGCGCGGGTTTTCCAGAGCCTTCAGCCATTCCGGCATGAGCAAGACCGTCGGCCGATGGCGCCGGGCGTGCCGGTCGCCTCACTGCGGGCCCTGGCTCGCCTCCTGTCAGTCCTCCACCGCCGCCAGCAGTTCGAGCGCCGCTTCATGGACCGCCCGATCGCCGGCCGCGACGACCCGGCCGCCTCGGTGCGCCGGCCCGCCGCGCCAGTTCGTGACGACGCCGCCCGCCGCCTCCACCACCGCCTGCGGGCCCTGGATGTCGTACGGTTGGAGCTGGGCCTCGATCACGAGGTCGACCTGCCCGAGCGCGACGAGTGCGTAGGCATAGCAGTCGAGCCCGTAGCGCGTGAGCCGCACCCGGTCGCGCACCGCCTCGAAGCCTGCGCGCTCCGCCGCGCTGCCGACCTCGGGATAGGTGGTGAAGAGCACCGCGTCGGCAAGACCGCGGCATTGCCGCGTCCGAAGCGGCCACGCCTCGTCGCCCCGCCGCATCTCGGCCCGACCGAGCCCGCCCATGAAGCGCTCGCCGGTCCAGGGCTGGTCGACGATGCCGAGGATCGGTCCCGCGCCAGCATCGAGGCCGATCAGCACGCCCCAGGACGGCGCGCCCGCCATGAACGCCCGTGTCCCGTCGATCGGGTCGAGCACCCAGGTGAGACCGGAGCGCGCCGCGACCGGCCCGAACTCCTCGCCGAGGACGCCGTCGTCCGGACGCCGCGCCGCGATGATGTCGCGCATCGCGCGCTCCGCGTCGCGGTCGGCCTGGGTGACCGGATCGAACCGGCCGTCGAGGCCCTTGTCGTCGCAGGCGAGCGCAGCGCTGCGGAAAAGCGGAAGGCAACGGGCGACCGCGGCATCCGCCATCGCCTCAGCCGTGGCCCACAGCCGCTCCGCAAGATCGTCGTCGATGTGCATTACCGGCCCGCACCGCCCCCCCTGGCGCCCGACCCGGCTCTCACAGCGCGCCGCCGCCGTCAATGGCGGCAGCATCAATCAGACGTCCGTTCGCTTGATGCCGCTCGCACGACCACCGAACCAGATCCAGGGCGACACCGCGACAGTATGCCTCACTCGCCTCAGGCGACGTCGCTGAGAACCCGGGCGAGGTCGAACAGGCGCCGGCGCTGCGCTTCCGGGATCGCGTAGTACGAGCGGACGAGTTCGAGCGCTTCCTTGTCGGCGAGAAGATCGCCACGCTGCTCGGCCTCTACCTGCTTCGGGGTTCCGACCTCTGCCTCCTCCTCGAACCCCTCGAAGAAGAAGCTGATGCTGACGCCCAGAGCCTGCGCGATGTCCCACAGGCGCGAAGCGCTGATGCGGTTCATCCCGGTCTCGTACTTCTGGATCTGCTGGAACTTGATCCCGACGATGTCGCCAAGCTGCTGCTGCGTCATCCCGACCATCCAGCGCCGGTGCCGCACACGCTTGCCCACATGGACGTCAACAGGATGCTTCATACTCATTGCTCCGCTCTCACCGTTGCCACTGCACCTTACCCAGCACATTCCGTGCCAAAGAAGCCGGGAAGCCGGTTGTGCTGACTAACGTGGTACAATCTAAGGTTTCCTGACCCGGCTTTACAGGGGGCACGGCTCGCCCATAAGGCGAAATCAACCCGCTTCGCAAAACCGAAAGCGCACTCAGCTCCGTCTTTGCAAAGACGTTCGCAAAATGCGACAGCCGTTTGAATTCGCTTTCACGAACCCTCCTGTCGCGCAAGCCGCTTGCGCTCGACGGGGTCGAGATACCGCTTGCGCAGCCGAATGTGCCGCGGCGTGACCTCGACGAGCTCGTCGTCGGCGATGTAGGCGATCGCCTGCTCCAGCGTCAGCCGCACCGGCGGCGTCAGCGTCACCGCCTCGTCCTTGCCGGATGCGCGGACATTCGTGAGCTTCTTCGCCTTCAGCGGATTGACGTCGAGGTCGTTCTCCCGCGCGTGCTCGGCCACGATCATGCCGCGGTAGACCTGCTCGCCGCCGCCGATGAAGAACCGGCCGCGATCCTCGAGGTTGAAGATCGCGTAGGGCACGCTCACGCCGTCCTCCATCGAGATGAGGACCCCGGTCCGCCGCCCCGGCATCGCGCCCCGCCAGGGTGCCCAGCCGTGGAAGACCCGGTTGAGCACGCCGGTTCCGCGCGTGTCGGTCAGGAACTCGCCGTGATAGCCGATCAGCCCGCGGCTCGGCACGTGGGCGACGATCCGCGTCTTGCCGCCCGCGCCCTCGCGCATCTCGACGAGCTCGCCGCGTCGCTGGGAGAGCTTGTCGACCACGACGCCGGAATAGTCGGCGTCGACATCGACGGTCACCTCCTCGATCGGCTCGAGCCTCTCGCCCTCCTCCTCGCGCATCAGCACCCGCGGGCGCGCCACCGAGAGCTCGAAGCCCTCGCGGCGCATGTTTTCGAGCAGCACGCCGATCTGCAGCTCGCCGCGGCCCGCGACCTCGAAGGCATCGCCGCCGGGCGTCTCGGTCACCCGGATCGCCACGTTCGTCTCCGCCTCGGCCATCAGCCGGGCCCGGATCACCCGCGACTGCACCTTGTCGCCGTCGCGCCCGGCAAGCGGGCTGTCGTTTATGCCGACCTGAACCGAGATCGTCGGCGGGTCGATCGGCTGGGCCGGAATGGCCTCGGTCACGGCCGGATCGCAGATCGTGTCCGCCACCGTCGCCTTGGTCATGCCCGCGAGGCTCACGATGTCGCCCGCCTCGGCCACGTCGATGCCGGTGCGCGACAGCCCGCGGAACGCCAGCACCTTGGAGACGCGGAACCGCTCGATCTCGACGCCCTCGCGGTTCAGCGCCTTCACCATCTGACCGGTTGCCACCCGCCCGCTTTCGATCCGCCCCGTGAGGATCCGCCCCAAGAAGGGATCGGCGGCCAAAGTGGTCGCGAGCATCGCGAACGGCTCGTTCACGCGCGCAACCTGCGCCGGCGGCGGCACATGCTCCACGATCCGCTCGAACAGCACCTC
>SKOX01000237.1 GCA_007119835.1 Paracoccaceae bacterium | reverse complement strand
TCGGCTGGATCCTGATCTTTGCCGGCATCGCCGAGGGCCTGACGCTGATCGGCGGCAGCAAGGCGCCGCATTTCTGGCTGCAGCTGATCTCCGCCGCCCTCTCGGTCCTGGTGGGCTTGCTTATCGTCCGCAATCCCGCGCTCGGCATCGGCGCGCTGGTGTTGCTGATGATCGTCTACTTCCTGATCGGCGGCCTCGCGAAGATCGTGTTCTCGCTCTCGATCCGGCCGCTCGAGAACTGGTTCTGGGTGCTCCTGAGCGGGATCGTCGGCGTGCTGATCGGCGTCTGGCTGCTCGCGAACCCGGCCATGAGCCTGCTGTTTCTCGGCATCTTCATCGGCGTCAACCTGATCGCCGAAGGCGCGGCCATCGCCTGGATGGCCTGGCAGGTGCGGAAGGCGTCGGCCCACCCGCCCGCAGCCGCCGCCTGAGGCACCGACCGAACGGCGCCGGGGGCGCGGCGCGCGCATCGTCGCCTCCCCGGTGCGCCACGGTCACGGCGACCAGCGGCGCCGGGTTGCTTTTCGGCGGCAACTCGGTACAGGGTTCGGCGTCCGATTGGGGGCGCCCGCCCTTGGAATGGCCGCGCGAACTCGACCTACTCCACGAGACCGGCTGGCTCGCCGACACGCCGGAGCCCTTTCGTGCGGCCGTGCTCTCTCGCTGCAGGATCAGGCGGATCCTGCGCAACGAGGCGATCTATCGGGAGGGCGATCCGGCCGGCGGCCTCTACGGCCTCGCCTCCGGCGGCTTCGGCGTCGAGCTCGTGCCGGACGACCGCGAGCCCTACTTCGCGATGTTCGTCCAGACCGGTTTCTGGGTCGGCGAGGGCTCCGTCCTGACCCGGCGGCCCCGGGTCGTCGGCGTGCGCGCCACGCGCGACAGCCTCTTCGCGCACCTGCCCCTCGCCCAGTGGGACGCCATCGTCAGGAGCGAGCCCGAAGCCTGGCGGTGGTTCGCGCACCTGCCGCTCCGCAACCAGCTCCTGGCGATCCAGGTCGCCGACGCGCTGATGATCCGCGGCTCCGAAGCGCGGGTGGCGGCGGTCCTTCTCATCCTCGCGGGCCAGATCCGCGCCGTCGGCCGGGACGCGCCCCTCAGCATTGAGATCTGCCACGAGGACCTTGGCCGCATGGCCAACCTGGCGCGGTCGAGCGTGGGGCAAATCCTGAAGCGCTTCGAGCAGGACGGGCTCGTGGAGAGCGCCTACCGCCAGATCCGCGTCATCGACCTCGCCGGCCTGCATCGGCGCCGCGCCCGGTGAGAGAGCCGCCATCGGACGCAGATCCGCCAGGACCAGTGGCGCGCGATCGGCGTCGAGCTCGCCGTCTCCGTCGGCAACTCGTCGGACATCCCCGCGGGCCATCAGGACGGCTCGCTCGACATCGGCCTCTACGCCCGGAACTACGGCATCACGCCCGATCCGGTCGGCACGGCGCTCCAGGACTTCGGCCCCGGCGGCGGCGACTGGGGCGCGATGAACTGGACCGGTCCGGCCGCCACTGACGCCGCCGAGGCGCTTCGCGCCGCCGACAATGCTGCTGAAACTGGACGAGGACATCCATGACCGATCTGACCATTACCGCCAGGTCCTATACCTTGGCCCGCTCCGAGGCGGCATGAGCGCGCACGTCCTGCACGCAGGACCGGAAACGGTTGTCTGGGGGCGCCTCGATCCCGCCACGCCACCCGTCCTGACGCTGGACAGCGGCGCCGAGATCACTGTCGGCACCGTGAGCGGCGGGCCTGAAGCGCTGCCCCCCCCGGATTTCGGCGCCACGGTGCGTTCCGAACATGCCGCGATACACGCGCGGCTGCGGCCCGATCTCGGGCCGCACATCCTCACCGGTCCCATCGCCGTTCGCGGCGCGGAGCCCGGCGACGCGCTCCATATCGAGATCCTCGACATCGCGCTCGCGGACGACTGGGGGTGGAACCTCGTCCGGCCCCTGACCGGCGCCTTGCCCGAAGTGTTTGCCGCGACCCGCATGATCCAGATGGCGGTCGACCGCCGCGCGAACGCGGTCTGCACGCCTTGGGGAATAGATTTGCCGGCGCGACCCTTTTTCGGGGTGATAGGCCTCGCGCCGCCACCTGCCTGGGGCGCGCAGGGCTCCATTCCGCCGCATCGTTACGGCGGCAACATCGACTGCAAGGAACTGATTGCCGGTACGACGCTCACCTTGCCCGTGATGGCCGAAGGGGCGCTCCTACACGTCGGCGACGGCCACGCGCTCCAGGGCGACGGCGAGGTTTGAGTGACCGCAGTGGAGACCGGCCTCACCGGTACGCTGCGCCTAACGCTGGAAAAGGGCGCGGCGCCGCCCCTTCCCCTGGCCGAGACGCCGGACGCGCTGATCACGTTCGGCTTCGATCCGGACCTTGACCGAGCAGCCGAAGTCGCGCTGCTCGCGATGATGCGCCGTATCGAGGTGTTGTCTGGGCTGGATGCCGAGGCGGCGTACCGCCTTTGCAGCCTGGTCGCGGACCTGCGGGTCACCCAGCTCGTGAACCAGCGCAAGGGTGTGCACGCGGTTCTGCCCCGCTGGGTCGCTGACGAGCTTCCTGCAAGCCGCCACCCTCGATGATACCGTCTGTTGCATTCAAAGCGGCCAGAACTGCCCCCAGTTGGCGCGATCGGAACGTAGTGCGGCTCGATCTGCGCAATTCCGATGACACGGGCGGCGCCCGGCAGCGTCGTCGGCAACGGCGCCTGGGCGTCCTCGGCGCGGGATGCCGAATGAACCGGGGCCGCCGGAGCGCGGGCAAGATGTGCAATCGACGCTCTGCCACGAGGTGAGAGGCTGCGGCAGGACGATCGTCATCGACGATGTCGCGACCGACCCGGTCTACCGCGACCATCGCACCCCGCGCCAATACGGCTTCCGAAGCTATATCTCGGTCCCCATCGTCGATCGTGACGGTGAGTTCTTCGGCACCCTGTGCGGCCTCGATCCCGAGCCTAGGATGCTGAACAATCCGGCGGTGCTCGAGACGTTTGCGCTGTTCGCCGATCTCGTGGCAGCGCAACTCGACGCGCACCGTGACCTGGAGCGCCAAAGCCGGGAGCTGTCGTCCGAACGCAGGTTCGGCCGACTGCGGGAGGAGTTCATGGCCGTGCTCGGTCATGACCTGCGAAACCCCGTCGCCGCGATACAGGCCGCGACGCGGATTCTGCAGCGACGGGAGCTCGATCCGGACGCCGCCGAGATCGTGCGGCAGATGGGCGCCAGCGCCTCCCGCATGGACGAGTTGATCCGCGACCTGCTCGATCTTGCCCGCGGCCGTTTCGGGGGCGGCATTCCGATCGAGCGAAACCCGAACGCCGATCTTCGCGGCGAGTTCGAACAGGTCATCGCCGAAATCGAGGTCTCATCCGGTTGCGAGATACGCAGAGACCTCGAGTTCCCCCCGATCGCCTGCGATCAGGCGCGAATGGGCCAGGTGCTTTCGAACCTGCTCAGCAACGCGCTGCAGCATGGGACGCCAGGAGAGCCGATCGACGTCCTGGCCCGTGTGGCAGACGGGACCTTCGCGCTGTCTGTCACGAACCTCGGACCGCCCATCGTCGGCAGGGTCAGTCAATCGCTCTTCCGACCCTTCTACCGGGGACAGAGCGGCCCCGGTCGACAGGGTCTTGGCCTGGGCCTCTACATAGCGTCGGAGATCGCCAAGGCGCACGGGGGCAGATTGTCTGTTGCGTCTGCCGACGGACGCGTCACCTTTACATTGACGATGCCTTGCGAGACGACCGCGGCGGCGTAATGGACAGTGCAGCGCGCAGAGCGTCTCTCGAAACCGGCTTCGCGAGGATCTCGTCCGGCTCCACCGATGCAATGCGCTCCCTGGCGGCGCGGCCGGTCGCCGCCGTGACGAACACGATCCTGAGCCGGGGGCACCGCCGCCGGAGCCCGGCGACAACATCGACGCCGTCTCCATCGCCTCGTAGTTCGAAGTCAGATAAGATCAGGCTCGGGCTCAGGCGCTCCAGGAGCTCTCGCGCCTCCGACGCTGTCGCGGCGAGGGCCAGGACACGATGGCCGAGCTCTTCACACATCTCCTGGAGGTCGAGGGCGATCAACCGCTCATCCTCCACGATCAATACCTCGTGGCTCGTCATCGGCGCCCTCCGTCCTCGCCAACCGCCGATGACGCGGGATGTTCCTTCGCCAGAGCCCAGCTTCGGCTTTTGAATCGAGCGAATGCCTGCTTTCAAGCCGCACCTGACCTAAAGTCATGCCCCCCCGAGAAACCATCCTTGCCTCGCTGTACGCGCGGCTCTCGGCTCTGCCCGCAAGCCTTGCGCGGCGACGTGCTGCCCGAGCGCGAGCCGGCCACGGGTCTCATGATCCTGCGCGGCGGCGAGCCGGGGGAGCCCAAGGTTGGGCGAGCCATCAGCTTGTATGTCGAGCCCTCACGTCTGCTCGTCTCGGACGTGGACGGCACGCCCCACGAGATCCGACATATGCTGGGCCGCGCGGATCGTGAGAGGATGCTGGGTGGAGCCCGCTCTGGGAGAGATGGCGTCTGCCATGTCGAGCGCTGCCTGGCGCTGCCGGTCCGATCCTTCCGCCA
The DNA here is from genome assembly GCA_007119835.1 of Paracoccaceae bacterium. GTDB lineage: Bacteria > Pseudomonadota > Alphaproteobacteria > Rhodobacterales > Rhodobacteraceae > Amaricoccus. Next base: position 3,008 of record SKOX01000237.1, on the reverse strand, counting down.
GGACCGCGATCAGCAGGTTCTCAAGCGCGATCATCCGGACCCGGAGGAGCACGAGCTCGGCGTTCGTCATGTCGGGAACGTGCTTGTGCGCCTCCTGCGTCACCGCCGCGAGAGCGCCGCCTTCGTCATCCCATCGTGACAGCGCGCGTTGGCGAAGTTCGTGCCGGTGCGAGGTCGGGTCGGAATCGGTCATGATGCCATCCTCAATCGCGGGGCTTCCTTGGCGCAGGAGGCTCTCAGCGGTAGCCAACGCCCTTCACGTAATCGACCAGTTGCGCCTCCTCGTGCTCGGCAGCGCCCAGCAGGACGCGGAGAACTGCGCGCGCGGTCAGCAAACCCACTGGCCGGTTTTCCCCGTCCACGACCGGGATGTTCTTCAGATGCCGCGCCTTCATGCGCTCGGACACGTCCTCCAATCGGTCAGACCCCTGACACAGCACGACATCGCGGGTCATGACCGAGGAGACCGGAGCGTGGCATGCTGCACCCTGGCAGGTGCTGATCTGCCTGACCACGTCGGTCTTGGTGACGACGCCTTGCAGGGCTCCGTCCCTGTCACGCGCCACCACGATGTCGATCCCTGACGTCAGCAGCTTGGCGGCTTCGATCAGATTGGCGTCGATAGCAATGGTCACAAGCCTCGCGCGCGCCGCCTTCGGCATGTCTTCGACATACATCGCTTCAACTCCTTACACCTGACATGGAGCCTCGCGGCTTCGGGTGCAATGAGCGCACAATCCGAGCAGGTAAGCTCTGCGCGGCGGTCGGCCATCCTGTGTTCGGAATAGAGTATGCCCACCACCCGCGAAACCGTCCTGCAGGCGCTGCACTCACTCCTGCAGACCCAGCCGGCGCCGGTCCTCCGTGGCGAGATCCTGCCCGAGCGGGTGCCTGCAGCCGGCCTGCTGATCCTGCGCGACGGCGATCCGGGGGAGCCGGCTGTGACCCTCTCGCCGCTGCGATACCACTACCAGCACCGTGCCGAGGTCGAGGCGGTGGTCCAGGGCCTGGATCGGGACGCCAGCTTTACCGCGCTCACGGCCGGCGTTGGCGCGGTCCTTTCGGCCGATCGCACGCTCGGCGGTCTCTGCGACTGGGTCGAGGCCGAGGCCCCGCGGCCAGTCGACCTGGCGGTCGAAGGGGCGGCGGGCCTCAAGGCAGCCGTGATCCCGATCGTGCTGCACTACTCCGCGGCCGATCCACTGGCCTGATCCCTGTTTCTTGAGGAGACCGACATGGCACGCGCCCAGGGGGCGCGGGCGCAGATGGCGCTCGCGTTCGAGACGACCTATGGCCTGGCCCCGGCCGGCGGCTACACCCGGATGCCGTTCGCGAGCACGACGCTCGGGTCGGAGCAGCCGCTCCTGAACTCGGAGCTGCTCGGCTACGGCCGCGACCCGCTCTCGCCGATCAAGGACGCGGTGACGGCGGACGGCGATGTCGTCGTGCCGCTCGACGCGAATGCCTTCGGCTTCTGGCTGAAGGCGGCGTTCGGCGAGCCGACCACCACCGGCAGCGGGCCTTGGACCCACGAGTTCCGCTCGGGCAGCTGGACGCTGCCGAGCCTCGCTATCGAGACCGGCATGCCCGAGGTCCCGCGCTTTGCCATGTACGCGGGCTGCGTGGTCGACCAGCTCTCGTTCCAGATGCAGCGCGCGGGGCTGCTGACCGCCACCGCGCTCACCATCATCGGAACCCCAAGATGGCCACCCTCGTCCTCGGTGCCGCCGGCGCCGCCCTTGGCGGCAGCGTAGGCGGCTCGATTCTCGGCGTCTCCGCCGCCACCATCGGCGGCATGATCGGCTCGAGCGTCGGCGCCGTCGTCGACAGCTGGATCGTGTCGTCGCTCGCGCCCGGCCAGCGCTTCGAGGGGCCGCGGCTCGACTCCCTGCGCATCACCTCCTCGACCGAAGGCGCCGTCATTCCGCGGCTCCATGGCCGCATGCGGATCGGCGGCAACATCATCTGGGCGACCGACTTCCGCGAGGAGACGCGGACCACGCGCCAGGGCGGCGGCAAGGGCGGCGGGCCAAGCGTCCGCACGACCGAGTACCTCTACTACGCCTCCTTCGCCGTCGCGCTCTGCGAGGGGCCGATCACCGGGATCGGCCGCGTCTGGGCCGACGGCAAGCCGATGGACCTCGAAGGCGTCACTTGGCGCTGGTATCCCGGCGACGAGGCGCAGCAGGCCGATCCGTTTCTCGCGGCGAAGATGGGCACAGGCGCCACACCCGCCTACCGTGGCACGGCCTACGTCGTCTTCGAGGAGCTGCCACTCGACCGCTTCGGCAACCGGCTGCCGCAGCTCTCCTTCGAGGTGTTCCGCCCGCTCGCCGATCCCGACACCGCCGAAGGGCTGACGCGGGCGGTCACGATGATCCCGGCCTCAGGCGAGTTCACCTACGCGACCCAGCCGATCCGCAAGAGCGCCGGCGGCGGCGCGACGGTGGCGGAGAACCTCAACGCCCTCAGCCAAACGCCGGACATCGTCGTGGCGCTCGACCGGCTGCAGGCGATGGCGCCGAAGGTCGAGAGCGTCAGCCTCGTCGTCGCCTGGTTCGGCGACGATCTGCGCGCCGGGCAGTGCAAGGTGCGACCGGGTGTCGAGGTGACTGAGAAAACGACAAGCCCGCGGTCGTGGTCCGTCAACGGCGTCGGCCGCGGCAGCGCCCACGTCGTCAGCACTGACGCCGAGGGGCGGCCGGTCTATGGCGGCACGCCTGCGGATTTCGCGGTGGTGCAGGCGATCAAGGAGATGAGGGCTCGCGGGCTGCGGGTGACCTTCTATCCGTTCATCCTGATGGACGTGCCTCCGGGCAACAGCCTGTTGAACCCCTACAGCGACAACGCGAGCGAGACCGGCCAGCCGGCCTTCCCCTGGCGCGGGCGCATCACCTGCTCGCCCGCGGCGGGCTATGCCGGCAGCGTCGACAAGACGACCACGGCCGCCAGCCAGGTCACGGCGCTCTTCGGCAGCGCGCTGGTCTCGAGCTTCGCGGTCTCCGGCG
>SKOX01000260.1 GCA_007119835.1 Paracoccaceae bacterium | reverse complement strand
TGCCCACAGGCGCATCATCAACGGCAATCCGTCCGTTCGTTCTTCGCTGGGGCATGTCGGAAGCATCCATTCTCGGTCGTCCTTCGACAAATGGATGTCCAGGGAAACGGGGGCCAGCTCAATCGGAAGCGTGTCGCCATGCCGCCCCTCGCGCTGGAACAGCGGCCCGACATCCCCCCAGTCGATGCGCGGGATTCGCCGCAGGACGTTCGCCGTCTCGCGCCGCGTCGCGTCGTTCCAGACGAGCTCGAGCGCGCCGTCGGCGATCAGCCTGACCAGCTCGGCCGAGCTGCTGCGCCGATTGAAGGCGGCCGCGACGAAGACGTTGGTATCGACGACCACCCGCCGGACGCTGGACATCTCGTCGCCGTCTCCTCTCGTTCGGGCATCGGCCCCAGCCCCACCGGCCCGGCAAGGCGACCAAGCGCCTCAAGTCCTTGACATCGCCCGCTGCCGGAGCCGGCGGTCCAACGTGAAGCCGTGCGCCGTGGTTCCGCTTCCCCACGGGCGCATCGCCGGCCGACAATGCCACGGAGGCGCAACGCGTCTGCCCGCGTCGCCCACCGCGCGCCAGATGTCCTTGCCGTCGTACTCGCCGCGGCCAGGGCCGGGCCGGCGCAGCGCGATCGGCCGGACCGCCCGGCCGAGCAGCCGCCCGCCGAGGTCGAGCACACCCGCGCGCGCGCCGTCCTGGCGTCCACTGCCACCACGAGATCGCCCGTCGGGCAGTCAGCGCGCCAGGATCGTGAGGAGATCGCTCATCTCGTCGAACAGATGATGCGGCCGCCGCGCCGCCACCGCCGCCCGGTGCGCCGGCCGCCGCGCATGGGTGCCGCCGAGAAACCCTGCCACGCTCATCCCTCCAGCCAATGCCGACTCGATCCCCGCAGGGCTGTCTTCCACGACCAGACACTCCGCAGGGGCAAACCCCGACCGCTCGGCCGCCAGCAGGAACAGGTCGGGCGCGGGCTTGCCGCGCGCGACCATCGTAGCCGAGAATACCCGCCCCGCGAAGTGCGGCCAGAGGCCCGTCGCCCGCAGCGACACCTCGATGCGCTCGGGCTGGCTCGAGGAGGCGACGCAGAACGGCACCGGCAGACGTTCCAGCACGGCGGCGATGCCGGCCATCGGCGCGAGTTCGGCCCGGAACGCCCCGTAGAGACGCGCGCGCATGCCCTCGAGCGCCACGTCGTCGAGGACAAGGCCGAAGTCGCCCTGCAGGATGACCCGGATGTCGGCGAGGCTCCGCCCGAGCAGGCGCTCGTAGCCCTCCGCCTCGGCGAGATCGAGGCCGGCGGCGGCGATCGTCTCGATCAGCACCCGCATCGCGATCGGCTCGCTGTCGACGAGCACGCCGTCGCAGTCGAAGATCACGAGGCGCGGCACCGGCCTCATGGCGCGCGGAGGTAGCCCCGGAGCACCGCCTCGGTCCCGTCGCGCCAGAGCGCCGCCAGGTGCCGGGCGAAGGCCTCGCGGAACGGCGCGGCGTCGGCGACGACGCCATAGACCTCGCGCATCGCGAGCCAGGCGAGCGGGTCGCGCCGCGCCTCGGCCGCCCGGAGCTTCAGCGCGTCCCAGGCAGGGTCGTTCGGCGCGATCTTCCGACCGCCGTCGGTCGTCCCGGCGCAGTAGCGGCACCACAGCGCGGAGGCGAGCGCCAGCCCCTCGACCCCGCCGCCGCCCGCCAGGCGGTCGGCAACGGTCGGCACGATGAACTTCGGCTGGCGGTTCGAGCCGTCGAAGCAAAGCCGGCGGGCGGTGTCGCCGATCTTGGGATTGGAGAACCGCTCGACGATCTTCGCGAGATAGGCCTCGAGGTCGGTGCCCGGCACCGGCGGCACCACCGGCAGGATCTCCTCGCGCTCCACCCGGTCGAGGAAGCCCGCGACCAGCGGATGCGCCATCGCCTCGTGCACGAACTCGATGTCCATCAGCCCGGAGGGATAGGCGATCACCGCGTGCCCGCCGTTCAGGATGCGGATCTTCATGGTCTCGAACGGCGTCACGTCCTCGACGAAGGTGACGCCCACCCGCTCGAGCGCCGGGCGGCCCGCGGGAAAGCGGTCCTCGAGCACCCACTGGGCGAAGTCCTCGCAGAAGACCGGCCAGGCGTCCTCGACGCCGAATTCCTCGCGCAGGATCCGGCGCTCGCGCGCGCCGGTCGCGGGCGCGATCCGGTCCACCATGCCGTTCGGGCAGGCGACTTCGGCCCGCAACCACGCCGCGAGATCCTGGTCGAACAGCCCGGCAAGCCCGGCCAGCGCCGCGCGCGTCACGTCGCCGTTGTGGGGGACGTTGTCGCACGACAGCACGGTGAAGGCCGGCACGCCCGCCGCCCGACGCGCCGCGAGCGCCCGGAGCATGTGGCCGAAGACCGTGCGCGGGGCGTGCGGCGCACCGGCGTCGGCGGCGATCAGCGGGTGGGTTGCGTCGAACAGCCCGGTCTCGGCGTCGACGAAATAGCCGCCTTCGGTGACGGTCAGCGACACGATACGGATGCCGGGGTGGGTCAGGGCCTCGTGGATCGCGTCGGGCTCGCCCACCGGCAGGAAGCCGATCATCGGCCCGACGACCCGCGCCTCAGAGCGCGCGGCCGACTGGGTGACGACGGTCGAAAGCCAGTCCTGGGGCTCGAGCGCGTCGCGCATCCGCCGGTCGCCCGCCATCACGCCGGCGCCGAGGATGGCCCAGTCGCGGTCGCGCCCCTCGTCCATCAGCCGGTCGAGATACCAGGCCATGTGCGCGCGGTGGAAGTTGCCGACGCCGAAATGGACGATGCCGGGGCTGAGCGCCGCGCGGCCGTAACCGGGGCGGCCGACTTCCGCGGGCAGCGTGCCGAGGGTCGAGAGGGAGAGGTTCACCGCCATGGCCTTCAGCTCATCCAGTTCCCGCCGTCGACGTTGTAGGTCTGCGCGACGATGTAGTCGGCCTCGGACGTGGCGAGGAAGATCGCTATGCCGGTGAGGTCCTCCGCCCGGCCCATCCGGCCGTAGGGCACGGCCTCGCCGACCAGGCGCTTCTTCTCGCCGCGCGGCCGGTTCTCGTGCTTGGCGAAGAGCGCGTCGACCCCCTCCCAGTGCTCGCCCTCGACCACGCCCGGCGCGATGGCGTTGACGTTGATCCCGTGCTTGATCAGGTCGAGCCCGGCCGACTGGGTGATCGAGATCACCGCCGCCTTGGTCGCGCAGTAGACCGCGACCAGCGCCTCGCCGCGGCGACCCGCCTGGGACGCCATGTTGATGATCTTGCCGCCCTCGCCTTGCGCGATCAGCTGCCGGGCCGCGGCCTGCAGCGTGAAGAGCGTGCCGGCAACGTTGATCGCGAACAGCCGCTCGTAGCTCTCCCGCGTGATCTCGACGATGGGTGCTGCGTCGAAGACCGCGGCGTTGTTGATCAGGATGTCGAGCCTTCCCGCGCGCTCGGCCACCGCCGCCACGCCCGCCTCGATCGAGGCCTGGTCCGTCACGTCGAGCCGTACCGCGTAGGCGCCCGCGATCTCCGCCGCCGTCGCCTCCGCCCTTGCCATGTCGATGTCGCCGATCGCGACGGTCGCGCCCTCCGCCGCGTAGGCCCGCGCGAAGGCCGCGCCGATCCCCCGCGCCGCGCCAGTGATCAGCGCCGACTTGCCCTCGAGCCGCCTCATAGCGCCCGCCCCTCCCTGTCGAACCTGTGGATGCGCCCTTCCTCAGGCGTGAGCCAGACCGGCTCGCCGGGCTTGATGCCGTATTCGCCGGGCGTCCGCGCGTTGATCGACGTCACGCCGGGTACGTCGACATGGAGGAAGGTGTCGGAGCCGAGATGCTCGACCACCGTCACCGTGCCCTTCCACGCGCCCTCGTCGCGGCTCACCCGGATGTGCTCCGGCCGGACGCCGATCGCCGCCGCGCCCTGCCGCTCCGCCTCGCGCCCGTCGATCAGGTTCATCTTCGGGCTGCCGATGAAGGCGGCGACGAAGCGGTTGGCGGGCCGCGAGTAGAGCTCGATCGGGCTTCCGACCTGCTCGATCCGGCCTGCGTTCAGCACCACGATCTTGTCGGCCATGGTCATCGCCTCGACCTGGTCGTGGGTGACATAGACCATCGTGGTCCCGAGCTTCTGGTGCAGTTCCGAGATCTCGAGCCGCATGTTCACCCTGAGTGCCGCGTCGAGGTTCGAGAGCGGCTCGTCGAACAGGAACGCCGCCGGCTCGCGCACGATCGCCCGCCCGATCGCCACCCGCTGACGCTGGCCGCCCGAAAGCTCGCCCGGCCGCCGCTCGAGATAGGGCGTGAGGTTCAGGATCCGCGCGGCGTCCTCGACCTTGCGGTCGATCGCCGCCCGGTCCAGCCCCGCCATCTTGAGCGGGAAGCCGATGTTCCGCCGCACCGTCATGTGCGGGTAGAGCGCGTAGGACTGGAAAACCATGGCGAGCTTGCGCTTGGCCGGCGCCACGCGGGTCATGTCCCGCCCGTCGATGTCGATCCGCCCGCTGGTCACGTCCTCGAGCCCCGCGATCAGCCGCAGCAGCGTCGACTTGCCGCAGCCCGACGGCCCGACGAAGACCGCGAACTCGCCGTCCTCGATGTCGAGATCGAGGTCGGGGATCACCTCCGTCGCCTCGAAGGCCTTGCGCACCGCCCGCAGCTCGATCTTGCCCATGCCTGCCTCCTACTTCACGGCGCCGAAGGTCAGGCCGCGGACGAGCTGCTTCTGGCTGAACCAGCCCATGATCAGGATCGGCGCGATCGCCATGGTCGAGGCCGCCGACAGCTTCGCCCAGAACAGCCCCTCCGGGCTCGAATAGGCCGCGATGAACGCGGTGAGCGGCGCGGCGCGCGCCGCCGTAAGGTTCAGCGTCCAGAACGCCTCGTTCCACGCCAGGATGATGTTGAGCAGCATCGTCGAGGCGATCCCCGGCACCGCCATCGGCAGCAGCACGTAGATCACCTCCTTCGGCAGGCTCGCCCCGTCCATCCGCGCCGCCTCGAGGATGTCGCCGGGGATCTCGCGGAAGTAGGTGTAGAGCATCCACACGATGATCGGCAGGTTGATCATCGTCAGCACGATCACCAGCCCCGTCCGGGTGTCGAGCAGCCCGTAATCCCGGAAGATCAGGTAGATCGGCACCAGCACGCCCACCGCCGGCAGCATCTTGGTCGACAGCATCCAGAGCAGCACGTCCTTCGTGCGCCGCCCCGGGCTGAAGGCGAAGGCCCAGGCCGCCGGAATGGCGATCAGGAGCCCCAGCAGCGTCGAGCCGAGCGCGATGACCACCGAGTTCATCGCATGCAGCGGATAGTTCGACCGGGTGTTGACCACCCGGTAGTTCTCCGTCGTCCACGCGAAGTCGATCAGCGCGGGCGGCGTCGAGATTGCCTCGAGCTCGGTCTTGAAGCTCGTCAGCACCGTCCAGAACACGGGAAAGAAGATCAGCGCGCCGACGAGCCAGGCCACGATCGTCATGGCGGTCTTGCGCGGGGCGGAGACGGTGCGGGCCATGGCGCTAGCGGTCCAGGTTGCGGCCGATCGACCGGATCAGGAAGATCGCGACGATGTTGGCCAGGATGATGGCGATGACCCCGCCCGCGGACGCCCCGCCCACGTCGAACTGCAGCAGCGCCTGGACGTAGACGAGATAGGTGATCGTCGTCGTCGCGTTACCGGGCCCGCCGCCCGTCGTGACCAGGATCTCGGCGAAGACCGACAGCAGGAAGATCGTCTGGATCAGGATGACGACTGTGATCGCCCGCGACAGGTGGGGCAGCGTCAGGTACCAGAAACGCGACCCCGGCCCCGCCCCGTCCATCTCGGCCGCCTCCTGCTGCTCGCGGTCGAGCGACTGCAGCGCCGTGAGCAGGATCAGCGTCGCGAACGGCAGCCACTGCCAGCTCACGATCATGATGATCGACAAAAGCGGCACCTGCGACAGCCAGTCGATCGGCGTGAACCCCGCGGACCGCGCCAGCCACGCGAAGAGCCCGTTGACGGGATGCATCAGCAGGTTCTTCCAGACCAGCGCCGAGACCACCGGCATCACGAAGAAGGGCGCGATGACCATCAGCCGCACCACGCCCTGCCCCCAGATCGGCTGGTCGAGCAGCAGCGCCAGCAGGATGCCGCCGCCCACGGTGATGACGAGGATCGAGCCCACCATCACCAGCGTGTTCTGGAAGGCGATCCAGAAGGCCGGGTCGGTGACGAAGAACTCGTAGTTCTCGAACCCGACGAAGACCTCCATGCCGGGCATCAGGAGGTTGTAGCGCAGGGTCGAGAAGTAGAGCGTCATCCCGAGCGGAATGACCATCCAGGCAAGCAGCAGGAGGACGGCAGGCGCCGCCATCAGCCGCGCCGCCGCGCGCGTCTGGGCCGTGGCCATGGTCGAGCATCCCGAAGGCAGGGGGCCGGCCCGGAACGGGCCGGCCGGTCACACCGCGGTCAGTCCAGGTAGCCGCCGCGGCGCATCTCGCGCTCGGCGAGGGTCTGGGCCTGCTGCAGCGCCTGCTCGACGGTCGTCTGCCCGGCGAGCGCCGCAGAGAACTGCTGCCCGACCGCGGTGCCGAGCGCCTGGAACTCCGGGATCGCCACGAACTGCACGCCGGTATAGGGCACCGGATCGACCGTCGGCTGGGTCGGGTCGGCCGCCTCGATCGAGCGGAGCGTCAGGTCGGCGAAGGGCGCCGCCTCGAGATACGCCTCGTCCTCGTAGAGCGAACGGCGGGTGCCCGGCGGCACGTTGGCGATGCCTTCGCGCTCGGCGACGAGGTCGAGGTACTCCTTCGAGGTCGCCCACTCGATGAAGCGCTGGGCAGCGTCCGCGTTCGCCGTACCCGCCGGGATCGCGAGGCTCCAGGCCCAGAGCCAGTTGGCCCGGACGTCGTGGCCGCGGTCCGGCGCCATCGCGAAGCCGACATGATCGGCGACCTGACTTTCGTCCTCGTTGGTCACAAAGGAGCCGGCCACGGTGGCGTCGATCCACATGCCGCAGCGGCCGGTCTGGAACAGCGCCAGGTTCTCGTTGAAGCCGTTCGACGGCGCGCCCGGAGGGCCGGCTTCACGCACGAGCGACACGTAGAAGTCCATCGCCTCGCGCCACGCCTCGGTGTCGAACTGGGGGTTCCAGTCCTCGTCGAACCAGCGCGCGCCGAAGGAATTGGCCAGCGTCGTGATGAAGGCGGTATTCTCGCCCCACCCCGGCTTGCCGCGCAGGCAGATGCCGTAGATCTCGTTGTCGGGATCGTGGATCTCGCGCGCCGCCTCGTCGATGAATTCCCAGCTCGGCTCCTCGGGCATCTCGAGCCCCGCCTCCTCGAAGAGATCGGTGCGGTACATCGTGAACGAGCTCTCGCCGTAGAACGGCGCCGCGAAGAGCGTGCCGTCCACCGACAGCCCGTCGCGGATCGGCCCGATCAGGTCGTCGACGTCGTAGTCCTCGTCGAAATCGAGCGGCAGCAGCCAGCCCTGGTTCGCCCAGATCGGCACCTCGTAGGTCCCGATCGTCATGACGTCATACTGGCCGCCGCGTGTGGCGATGTCGGTGGTGACCCGCTGGCGCAGGATGTTCTCCTCGAGAATCACCCAGTTCAGCGTGATGTCGGGGTTGGCGGCCTCGAACTCGGCGCTCAGCCCCTGCATGCGGATCATGTCGCCGTTGTTCACGGT
>SKOX01000360.1 GCA_007119835.1 Paracoccaceae bacterium | reverse complement strand
GCAGGCGCGCCCACGGCTGCGAGCTCCGGCGTTTCCTCGTGCCGGGCCCGCGACTGGGCGACCTGCTCGGCCTGCGCCTTCGCGCGCGCCTGGAGGTCGGCGATCATCGCCTGCTGCTCCTCCGGCGTCATCACCTGGACGTGGGCGAGCATCCGCGTGACCTCGCCGCGCAGCTTGGTGAGCAGCGAGTCGAAGAGCTGGAAGGCCTCGGACTTGTACTCGTTGAGCGGGTCGCGCTGGGCATAGCCGCGGAAGCCGACCACCGAGCGGAGGTGCTCGAGCGTGAGCAGGTGCTCGCGCCAGTTGCGGTCGATGGTCTGCAGCAGGACCTGCTTCTCGATCGAGCGCATGGTCTCGGCGCCGTAGCGGGCGACCTTGCCGGCCATCAGCTCGTCGGTCTCCTTCATCAGGCGCTCGCGGATCACCTCCTCGTCGACGCCCTCCTCCTCGGCCCACTCCCGAACCGGCAGATCGATCCCGAAGTAGTGCTTGACCTGGCCTGCGAGCTCCTCGGTCTCCCACTGGTCGGCATAGGCCTTCTCGGGGATGTGCTCGGCGACGAGATCATCGATCAGCTGGTGGCGCATGTCGCGCGTCGTCTCAGAGAGATCCTCGGCCTCCATGATCTCCCGGCGCTGGCTGAAGATCGCCTTGCGCTGGTCGTTCATCACGTCGTCGAACTTCAGCAGGTTCTTGCGGATCTCGAAGTTGCGGGCCTCGACCTTGCCCTGCGCGCGCTCGAGCGCCTTGTTCACCCACGGGTGGATGATCGCCTCGCCTTCCTTCATGCCGAGCTTGCCGAGGACGGACTCGAGCCGGTCGGACCCGAAGATCCGCATCAGGTCGTCCTCGAGCGACAGGAAGAACAGCGTGCGGCCCGGGTCGCCCTGGCGGCCGGAGCGGCCGCGGAGCTGGTTGTCGATGCGCCGGCTCTCGTGGCGCTCGGTGCCGAGGACGAAGAGGCCGCCGGCCTGGATCGCGCGGGCCTTGGCCTCGGCGACCTCGGCCTCGACCCGGGCGCGGATCTCCGCCGGATCGACGTGGCCCCCGGCCTCCTCGGCCTTCTGGACCTCCTCGAGCACGCGCATCTCGACGTTGCCGCCGAGCTGGATGTCGGTGCCGCGGCCGGCCATGTTGGTCGCGATGGTCACCGTGCCCGGCGCGCCCGCGTCGGCGACGATCTTCGCCTCCTGCTCGTGGTAGCGGGCGTTCAGGACGTTGTGCGGCACGCCGCGGGCCTTCAGCATCGACGAGAGGTTCTCGGACTTCTCGATCGAGGTCGTGCCGACGAGGCAGGGCTGGCCGGCGCGGCTCGCCTTCTCGATCTCCTCGACGATGGCGTCGTACTTTTCCTGCGGCGTGCGGTAGACCTGATCGTCCTCGTCACGGCGCGCGATGGGCAGGTTGGTCGGGATCTCGACGACGCCGAGGCCGTAGATCTGGCCGAACTCCTCGGCCTCGGTCGAGGCGGTGCCGGTCATGCCGGCGAGCTTCTCGTAGAGGCGGAAGTAGTTCTGGAAGGTGATCGAGGCGAGGGTGACGTTCTCGGGCTTGATCGCGACGCCTTCCTTGGCCTCGATCGCCTGGTGCAGGCCGTCCGAGAGGCGGCGGCCAGCCATCATGCGGCCGGTGAACTCGTCGATCAGCACCACCTCGTCGTTGCGGACGATGTAGTCCTTGTCGCGCTTGAAGAGGGTGTGGGCGCGCAGCGCCTGGTTGACGTGGTGGACGATGGTGGTGGACTCGGGGTCGTAGAGCCCGACCTTCTCGTCGAGGAGCCCGAGCTCGCGGAGCTTGGCTTCGGCGAATTCGTGCCCCTCCTCCGTGAGCATCGACGAGCGCATCTTCTCGTCGATCTCGTAATGCTCTTCGGAGAGCGTCGGGATCAGCGCGTCGATCTTGGTGTAGAGGTCGGAGCGGTCCTGGCTCGGCCCGGAGATGATCAGCGGCGTGCGCGCCTCGTCGACCAGGATCGAATCGACCTCGTCCACGATCGCGAAATAATGGTCGCGCTGGTACATCTGGGTGAGCTCGGACTTCATGTTGTCGCGCAGGTAGTCGAAGCCGAACTCGTTGTTGGTGCCGTAGGTGACGTCAGCCAGATAGGCGGCCTTCTTCTCCTCCTCCGACTGCCCCGGGACCACCACGCCCACGGTGAGCCCGAGGAAGCTGTAGACCTTGCCCATCCAGTCGGCGTCGCGGCGGGCGAGGTAGTCGTTGACGGTCACGACGTGGCAGCCGCGGCCGGTGAGCGAGTTGAGATAGATGGGCAGCGTCGCGACCAGCGTCTTGCCCTCGCCGGTCTTCATCTCGGAGATGTTGCCCTGGTGCAGGAAGATGCCGCCGATCAGCTGGACGTCGAACGGCCGGAGGCCGAGGGCGCGGCGGGCGGCTTCGCGCGCATTGGCGAAGGCCTCGGGCAGCAGGTCGTCGAGGCCGGCGCCGTCGCGGAGCCGGGCGCGCAGCTCTTCGGTCTTGGCGCGGATCGCGTCGTCGGAGAGTGCCTGGAACTCGGGCTCGAGAGCGTTGATCTGCTCGACCAGCGGGCGGACCGCCTTCACCTTGCGGTCGTTCGGCGTGCCGAAGACCTTCTTCGCAATCGCGCCCAATCCAAGCATGAGATCCGTGCCCTACCCGTCCGATTTGCGGCGTCGTGCCGCCGTCATCAAGCGCTTCGGCGGCCCGTTCGCCCCACGCGCAAGTCAGGAAGGGGGCGCTTGTTCCGCGGTCCCGAACGGTCTAATCCTGCGCGTCGCGCGGACCGCCGTTGCGCGAATGCACGCCGATGTAAGCGGCACGGTGCCGGCTGTCAACGTCGGCCCCGGGGCAGGTCATCACCGGGCCGGCGGAAGCGGTTCACCACGCCGCCTCCAGGCGGGCCATCAAGGGAACACGACGCGCCTTTCGAGCGAGGTGCGCGCGAGACGGAGAGACACGATGCGCAGCTTCACCACGGCCGGCCTTGTCGGCACCACCGCCCTTGCCGGCATCCTCGCCCTCGGCTGGACGGCCGCCGCGCAGGACGCGCTGCCCGACGAGACGCCGGAGGCCGATGTCGCGGAGGCCGCGGGGGATCGCGACTACGACGCCTCCACGGTGGTGGCGAGGGTCGACGACACGCAGATCACCCTCGGCCATGTCATCGTCCTGCTGGAGCGGCTGCCCGAGCAGTTCCAGGCCCTGCCCGACGAGACGTTGCTCGAGGGACTGATCGACCAGCTCATCGACCAGGAGCTGCTTGCGCGGTCGGTGTCGGAAGCGCCCGAGGACGATCCTCTCGCCGTGCGGCTGCATCTCGACAACGAGCGGCGCGGCACCCTGGCCCAGCAGGCCGTGCTCGCGCGCGTCGCCGCGGAGATCGACGAGGCGGCGATCCAGGCGGCCTACCAGGAGGCGATCGAGGACTTCGAGCCGGAGACCGAATGGCGGGCGTCGCACATCATCGTGGCGACCGAGGAGGAGGCGCAGGAGCTGCGCGAGGAGATCGACCAGGATGCCGACTTCGCCGAGCTGGCGCGGGAGCATTCGCTCGACGCCGCGGCGCAGCGCGGCGGCGACCTCGGCTGGTTCGGGCCGGGCATGATGGTGCCCGAGTTCGAGGAGGCCGTGACCGACATGGAGGAGGGCGAGGTCCGTGGGCCGATCCAGACCCAGTTCGGCTGGCATCTCATCCGGCTCGAGGAGACGCGCGAGACCGAGCCGCCCGCGCTCGAGGAGGTGCGCCCGCAGCTCGTCGACCAGATCCGGCAGCAGCGGCTCACCGAGGAGCTCGAGGCGCTGCGCGCGGAGGCGGAGGTCGAGCGGCCGGAGCCGGACCTGCCGCCGGCGGCGATCCGGGACGTGACGATCCTCGAGGAATAGTTCGGCATCAGCGCGAGGGACAGCACGCGGATGGGCAAGAAGGACGACCGGCAGAAGGACAAGGCCGGCAAGAAGGCGCAGAAGAAGGCCCGGAAGAAGGCAGCGGCCAAGGCCGGCGGCAACGGCGCCGCGAGCGTCTCGCCGCTCGCACCTCCGGGGGGCTTTCGTGATCTGCCGGCGGTGGCGGGCGTCCGCTTCGCCGCCGCCGAGGCCGGGGTTCGCTACACCGGCCGCCTCGACGTGACGCTTGCCCACGTCGAGGCGGGCGCGTCGGTCGCGGGCGTCTTCACCCGCTCGGCGACGCGTTCGGCGCCGGTGCTCTGGTGCGAGAACTGCCTCGCGGCGATGGCGCGCGACCCGCGGCCCGAGGCGGGCTTCGCCATCCTGGTGAATTCGGGCAACGCCAACGCCTTCACCGGCGCCGTGGGCCGCGCAGGCGTCGCGGCCACGGTCGAGGCGGTGGCCGACGCCCTTTCCCTGCCGGCCGAGCATGTCCTCGTCGCCTCGACCGGCGTCATCGGCGAGCCGCTGCCCGCGGGCCGGATCACCGATGCGGTGGACGGTCTCGTCGCCGCGCTCGATCCGGGCGGGATCGGGGATGCCGCGCGCGCGATCATGACGACCGACACCTACGCCAAGGGCGCGGCCGCGACGCTGGACCTCGACGGCGCGGAGGTGACGATCGCCGGGATCGCGAAGGGCTCGGGCATGATCGCGCCCGACATGGCCACGATGCTCGCCTTCGTCTTCACCGATGCCGCGATCGAGCGGAGCCTGCTGCAGGGCATGGTGGCGAAGGCGGCGGATGCCACGTTCAACTGCATCACCGTCGACGGCGACACCTCGACCTCCGACAGCGTGATCGTGGCGGCCACGGGCAAGGCCGGGATGAAGCCGATCCGCCATGGCGCCGACGCCCGCGCGCGTGCGTTCCGGGAGGCGCTCGAAAGCGTGATGCGCGACCTCGCCCACCAGGTCGTGCGCGACGGCGAGGGCGCAACGAAGTTCGTCGAGATCGCGGTAACCGGCGCGAAGAGCCCGGCCGAGGCGCGGCGGGCGGCGATGGCGATCGCAAACTCGCCGCTCGTCAAGACGGCGATCGCGGGCGAGGATCCGAACTGGGGCCGGATCGTCATGGCGGTGGGCAAGTCCGGCGCCCATGCCGACCGTGACCGGCTGGCGATCCGGTTCGGCGACATCCTCGTCGCCGAGGACGGCCTCGTCGCGCCCGGCTACCGGGAGGTGGACGGGGCGGCGTACATGAAGCGGTCGGATCTGAGCATCGCCGTCGATCTCGGCGTGGGAGCGGCCGGCGCGACCGTCTGGACCTGCGACATGACCCACCGCTACATCCAGATCAACGCGGATTACCGTTCGTGAGGCTCGTCCTCGTCGCCGCTGTTGCCCTGATCGACGCCGACGGCCGCGTGCTGCTGGCACAGCGGCCCGAGGGGAAGGCGATGGCGGGATTGTGGGAATTTCCCGGCGGCAAGGTCGAGCCCGACGAGACGCCGGAAGCCGCCCTGATCCGCGAGCTCCGCGAGGAGATCGGCATCGACACCTGGGCGAGTTGCCTCGCGCCGCTGACCTTCGCGAGCCATGCCTACGAAACGTTCCACCTGCTGATGCCGCTGTTTGCCTGCCGCAAGTGGGAGGGCGTGCCCGAGGCCCGGGAAGCGCAGGCGCTGCGCTGGGTCCGGCCGGAACGGCTGCGCGACTACCCGATGCCGCCGGCCGACCTGCCGCTCATTCCCGTCCTGCGCGACTGGCTGTGATTTGAGCACTTGTGACGAATCCCTAAGCACTCTATCATCGGATTAGTGAACCGGTAAGTCTTTTATGTTATCCCAGCAGAACGCGTCGGAAGACGGAGAGGGACCATGATCGCAACCATTTCGCTCGGCACCTGCATCTCCGTGCAGGGCGATCTCGTGAACCGCCTGCCCTGCGGCGACCTGCTCGTCCGCGTGGGAACGCGGCTCTATCGCGGCCGCCGTGTCAGTGCGAATTCGGCTGCCTTGCCGGCTCCGGCGCAGGGCCAGAAGGTGGACGAGCGCGCCGTCTGAGCCGGGTTCACACCCAGCCGGCGAGCTCGCGCTCGAGGACCGCGACCATCATGTCGATGTGGGCGTCCTCGGCATTGAGGCAGGGGATGTAGGTGAAGCTCTCGCCGCCTGCCTCCTCGAAGCTTTCGCGGATCTCCTCGTTGATCTCCTCGAGCGTCTCGACGCAGTCGGAGGAAAAGGCGGGGGCCATGATCGCGATGTGCTTCTTGCCCGCTTCGGCGAGCCGGGCGACTTCTTCGACAGTATAGGGCTTCAGCCACTCCTCGGAGCCGAACCGCGACTGGAAGGTGGTGACCACCTCTTCCTTCGCGAAGCCCAGACGCTCGCGCAGCAGACGCGTCGTCTTCTGGCACTGGCAGTGGTAGGGGTCGCCCTCCAGCAGATAGCGCAGCGGCACGCCGTGGTAGCTGGTCACCAGCATGTCGGGCCGGCGGTCGAGCTTGGCATAGGCGTCCTCGACCGACTTCGCCAGGGCTTCGATGTAGAGAGGGTGCTCGTAGTAGGCAGGCACCGTGCGCACCGACGGCTGCCACTTCAGCTCCATGAGCGCCCTGAACGCCTGGTCGCAGGCGGTCGCGGTCGTCGGCGCCGAATACTGCGGGTAGAGCGGGAAGAACACGATGCGCTCGCAGCCCTGCTCGCGCAGCTTCCGGATGACCGACGGGGTCGAGGGATTCCCGTAGCGCATCGCGAAGTCGACGACGACCTGGTCGCCGTGCGCCACGCGCATCCGCTCGGCGACCGCGCGGGTCTGGTCGCGGGTGATCGTGAGCAGCGGGCTCTCGTCGGCCTCGGTGTTCCAGATGCCCCTGTAGGCCGCGCCGGAGGTGAACGGCCGCTTGGTCAGGATCACGAGCTGCAGAAGCGGTTGCCAGAACCACGGCGAGTAGTCGATGACGCGCCGGTCCGACAGGAACTCGTTGAGGTAGCGGCGCATCGACCAGTAGTCGGTCGCGTCCGGCGTGCCGAGGTTGGCCAGGATCACGCCGATGCGCGCCGGCGGGACCGGCGGGTGGTCCGGCGTGGCATGGGCGAGCCGGCCCTCGCCTGGCTTCAGGAGCGAAACCGGATGTTCGGTCATCTGGGCGTCATACATGCGGCTTGATCCGGAAGCAAAGGGGCACTCCCGCATCTAGCCGATGCCGGAGCGGGGTCAACCGTCGAGCCGCCGGAAGCGATCCGCTCACCGGCCGGTCTTGATGCCGGTCGGGCGTTCTTCGGTGCCGAGGGCATCGGCGAGGCGCTGTGCCGCCGAACCGGGCCGGAGCGGCTGCTGCTGGCTCGGGTCGGGAGCCCAGCCGGTCAGCGTCAGCGTCTCGAAGGTCGCCCGCACCCGCCCGTCGGCCTCGCCGAAGCGTTCGGCATAGATCTCGGCCGCCCGGGCGAAGACGGCGCGCCGCGTCGGGCGGCGCAGGCGGTCGATCATGACGTTCGTTTCGCCCATGGCGCGCAGGTCGCGCATCAGGTGGAAGGCGCTCTCGTAGCGCACCGTCAGCCGGGCCGCGTCGGCCACCGGCATCGCAAGGCCCGCCCGCTGCAGCAGCGCGCCGAGGTCGCGCAACTCGCCCAGTGGCGCGACCCGCGGGCTGAGGCCGCCGGTGACCTCGGTCTCGGCCTCGGCCAGCGCCGCGCGCAGTTCGGAAAGCGTCGCGCCGCCGAGGCAGACCGCGAGGAGCAGGCCGTCGGGACGCAGCGCACGCCGGGCCTGGACGAGCTGGCCG
>SKOX01000403.1 GCA_007119835.1 Paracoccaceae bacterium | reverse complement strand
CGTCGCCATCGCCTCGCGCGCCGGGCGGCCGGCGACGACCGCGACGGCGGCGACCCGCTCGGCCGCATCGGCGGTTTCGTCGACGAGGACCGCCGCCGCCAGTGCCTGCTCGAGCGCGCGGGCGACCCGGGCATCGGTCTCCTGGGCGAGCACCTCCTCGAGCGCCTCGCGCTGCGCCGGATCGGCGGCGCGGAAGGCCGCGTTCGCCGCGGCGATGCGGCGGGCAGGGTCGGGATGCATCAGCGTCAGCGTCCCGAGCGCCGCCCGGATCGTGCGACGCAGGCTGTTGTTCACCCGGATCGGGCTCGTCGAGCGCGGCGCGATCGCGTCCACCGCCTCGCCGGTCAGCACGTCGATGCCGCGCAGGTTGGCGCCGCGCCCGATCACGCGCAGGATCGCCCCATCGGCGTCGCGCGCGTGAAGCTCGCCCGCGGCCAGCGCCTCGAGCACGGGCGCGGCCCGGTCGTCACCGGTGAGCGCGATCTCCCAAACGACCTCGCCGCGCTGGTTGAAGTTGCCGTCGGGCAGCCGCGCGACCAACTCCTCGAAGCTTTCGGCCCATGCCGGCGAGGCGAGGCTCATGAGGGTGGCGATCAGGATGATGAGGCGCATCGCGTTCCGTCCCGGCGGAGGGACGGCGCGGCCGCCAGGCCGCGCCGTTGGCTGGAGCCGTCAGCTCAGTTGGTCGTGCCGCCGCACTGGCCGGTCTCGACATTGAAGTTCCCGCAGGACATCGGCGCCCGCCAGTTGGCGATCAGGTTCGCCGATTCGGGCAGATGGTCCGACCACTCGTCGCCGAGGATCAGGCCCGGCGTCTCCCAGACCACCTCGAACTGCCCGTCGTCCTGGATCTCGCCGATGAAGACGGGCTTGGTGATGTGGTGGTTGACGCCCATCGAGCTGATGCCGCCGGTGAGGTTCGGCACCGCGACGCCGTGCATCGCCTCGATCACCGCGTCGGTGTCGGTGGTGCCCGCGGCCTCTACCGCCTTCACCCACATGTTGAAGCCGATGTAATGCGCCTCCATCGGGTCGTTGGTCACGCGGGTGTCGTCGCCCGTGAAGGCGTGCCACTTCTCGATGAACTCCTCGTTTTCGACCGTGTCGATCGACATGAAGTAGTTCCAGGCCGCGAGGTGCCCGACGAGGGGCGCGGTATCGAGGCCCGAGAGCTCCTCCTCGCCGACCGAGAAGGCGACGACGGGGATGTCCTCGGCCGAGATGCCCTGGTTGCCGAGCTCGATGTAGAACGGCACGTTCGCGTCGCCGTTGATGGTCGAGACGACCGCCGTCTTGCGCCCGGTCGAGCCGAAGTCGTTGATCTCGGCGACGATCGTCTGCCAGTCCGAATGCCCGAACGGCGTGTAGTTGATGATGATGTCCTCGTCCGCCACGCCCTTCGACTTCAGGTAGGCCTCGAGGATCTGGTTCGTCGTGCGCGGATAGACGTAGTCGGTGCCGGCGAGATACCAGCGCTCGACCCCTTCCTCCTCCATCAGATAGTCGACCGCCGGGATCGCCTGCTGGTTCGGCGCCGCGCCGGTGTAGAAGACGTTGCGCTGGCTCTCCTGGCCCTCGTACTGGACGGGATAGAACAGGATCGAGTTCAGCTCCTCGAAGACCGGCAGCACCGACTTGCGCGCGACCGAGGTCCAGACACCGAACACGACCGCGACGCCCTGGCCCTCGATCAGCTCGCGCGAGAGCTCGGCGAAGAGCGGCCAGTCAGAGGCGGGATCGACCACGACCGGCTCGAGCTGCATGCCCAGCACGCCGCCCCGCTCGTTCTGATCCTCGATCAGCATGAGCATGGCGTCCTTGAGCGTCGTCTCCGAGATCGCCATCGTGCCCGACAGCGAGTGCAGGATGCCGACCTTGATCGTCTCCTCGGCCTGAGCCGCTGCCCCTGTGCAGAGCGCCAGCGCCGTGCCGAGCGCCAGATGCCGTCTTGCCACCATCACCGTCTATCCTTTCGCGGTTGTCCGCCTCGTGGCCGTCACCCCGGACGGCCAGCCTTCGCCCCATCGCTCCCGCGCCGAGCGGCCGGCCCGGGACGGCACCCGCACCCTCGCGGAGCGCCTCGCGGAGCCAGACCAAAGCGCCGCGGCGGGGTCAAAAGAGGATTGCGCAATCGGCGGCTTTATCTCGACAAATGCCTGTTTCATGCGCCGAATACTTAATTTGAGGCAGCAGAAAGCTGAAAAACCGGGCAGGTGCAGGTCGGATCCGGCACCACGCCGGGCCCGAGGGAGGCGCCGCGCGCTCGCTGCCGCTTCCAGCGACCGCATGAGCGCGCCGGATGAACGCGTCGCGGCGACAGCCGGGCCGTCAGCCTCGCGGGATGGCCGCGCCGGGTATGGCCCGCGGTCCTCCATCCGGCTGCGCGGGGCCGATCGCTGCCAGAACCGCGTCGGGTTCCTCGAGATGCACCCAGTGCGACGCGTCGAGCGTCTCGAGGCGCCCGTTGTTGCACTGCGCCAGCGAAGCCTCTGCAAGCGGGAAGGACAGGGCGGCGTCGTCCCGCCCCCAGACGATCGTGACCGGCGGCCGCACCCGCCCCAACGGCCGCGAGCCGTGACGCATGAGGGCGCGATAATAGCCGAGCATGCCACTGAGCCGTCCCGGCCGCGCCCAGTCCTCCGCATACGCATCGAGCCGCGCACGCGAGAAGGTGCCCGCCCGCGCCGATCCGGTCAGCATCCGGCGCAGGAGCGCGAAATTCCGCGCCGCCAGCAGGCGTTCGGGCAGCGCCGGAAGCTGGAACAAGCCGACATAGGCACTGCGCACGTACTGCGACGGGTGCCGCCGCGCCACCGCGCCGAACACGTCCAGATGCGGCGCGTTCAGGACGACAAGCCGCGCCACGCGCTCGGGATGCCACGCCGCGACCGCCCAGGCGACGATCCCGCCCCAGTCGTGCCCCACGAGGGTCGCTCTTTCCGCCCCGGCCGCCGCCATGATCGCGAGAACGTCCTCGGCCAGCGCCTCCAGCCGATACTGCCCCACGCCCGCTGGGGCATCGCTCCGCCCGTAGCCCCGCATGTCGGGCGCGAGCACCCGGTAGCCGAGGCCGGCGATCCGCGGCGCGAGCGCGTCCCAGGCGCGGGACGATTCGGGAAAGCCGTGGAGCAGGACGAGCGGCACGCCCCCGGGCACGTCGATCGTCTCCACGTGGAGGCGCGTCGCACCCGACACGACTTCCCGGCTATCCGCACGAAACGCGTCATCCTGCATGCGGCTAAAACGGTCCCGAAAGGCAGTGGTTGCGCCGCGAGGCAGCGGATCTGCAGGTTTCGCAGCCGAGGGCGCCGCGGCCGCCCGCGCTCTCCCGCTCCGCCGCGCGCCGCGGCCGGACAGGTGGCGGCGGCAATGCTGGGCGGAACGGGTGGCGGCTCCAGGTATTCCAACAGGTGAACCTGCCAGCATCGGAGGGAGAGCATGACGGAAGTGAGCGAGGACGGGCCGCTCGACGTGGCGGTTGTAGGGGCCGGTACCGCCGGGCTCGCGGCTCTGCGCGAGATCCGAAAGAACACCGACCGGTTCGTTCTCATCAACGATGGGCCTTACGGGACCACCTGCGCCCGGGTCGGATGCATGCCGTCGAAGACCCTGATCGCGGCGGCCGATGCCTTTCACCAGCGATCGAGGTTCGAGGCGTTCGGCATCCGTGGCGGTGGCGGCCTCGAGGCTGACGTGCCGGCGGTTCTCGAGCGGGTTCGCGCGCTGCGCGATCACTTCGTGTCGAGCGTGCTCGATACGACGGCCGATCTCGGGGACCGGAACATCGCGGGTCGCGCGCGGCTCGACGGTCCGGACCGACTGGTGGTGAACGGCCGCGTGCTGCACGCCCGCCAGATCGTGCTCGCGCCAGGCTCGAGCCCGATCGTGCCCGGGCCGTGGCGCGACTTCGGCGACCGGGTGCTGACGACGGACACGCTTTTCGAGCAGGCCCACCTGCCGCGGCGGATCGGCGTGATCGGCCTCGGCGCGATCGGCGTCGAGATCGCGCAGGCGCTGGCGCGGCTCGGTATCGAGGTTCACGCCTTCGACGCCGGCGACCGGGTCGCGGGGCTTTCCGACGTCGTCGTCGATGCTGCGCTCAGAAGCGCCCTCGAGGCGGAATTCGAGCTCAGGCTCGGGGTCAAGGTGGAGATCGAGGCCGAGGAAGGCGGCCTCGCGATCCGCGCGGGCCGCGAGCGCATCGTTGTCGACAAGGTGGTCGTGGCGATCGGGCGTCGGCCGAACGTGGAGGGCCTCGGCCTGGAAACCCTCGGGGTGCCGCTCGACGAGCGGGGGATGCCCCGGGTGGATCCCGAGACGATGCGGATCGAGGGCGGCCCGGTGCTGCTCGTCGGCGACGCGAACGGCATCCGGCCGATTCTGCACGAGGCGGCTGACGAGGGGCACATCGCCGGGCTGAACGCGACGAGCGCGCAGCCCATCCGGCTGCCGCGGCGCACGCGGCTCGGCGTCGTGTTCAGCGACCCCGCCGCGGCCACCGTCGGACAGCGGCTCGACGAACTCGATCCGGACGAGGCCCTGATCGGCGAGATCGACTTCGGTCGGCAGGGGCGCGCACGGGCGATGGCGCGCAACCGCGGCGTCCTGAGGATCTACGCGTCCCGGAGCGAAAACGGCAGGATCCTCGGCGCCGAGATGGCCTGTCCCGCGGCCGAGCATCTGGCGCACCTCCTCGCGCTCGCCGTCGGTCAGAAGCTGACGGTACACGATCTCCTGCGGATGCCGTTCTACCATCCGACGCTCGAGGAAGGCCTGCGCACCGCCCTTCGCGCGGTCTCGGCGCAGCTGCCGCCCTGCCGGCTCTCGGATCTCGCCGGTTGCGGCCCGCTCGATGCCGAGGCGCTTGAGTGAGGCTTGCGGCGCGCGCGGCGGACGGTCCGGCCGGGCATTCGTGGTGTTCGCACCCGTCATCCCGCCCGGCGCTCGCCCCCCGGCTCGCCACGATCGGCAGGGCGCCGGCGGGAGCGCCCGCGCCCCTCGACGCGGGTGGCTTCAAGCATCAGGAGCGCTCGCGGAAGTGCCGCTTCAGCCTCTCGATGTCTTCTTGGGTCCAGCGCGGCGGCTCGATCACTGCCTGCCATGCGTTGATGTATTGCGGCGGCGCGTAGCGATGCCCGTAGCCGGGCGGCACGTTCAGGCTGACCGCCATGTCGAGCACAAGCTGGAGAAAGGTGACGACGGGATACCATCGGACTTCCGGGGAAACGTCGGGGCCCCGAGGCGTCTCCAGCCATTCCGGGGGACGATAGAGCGCGGCGGGCTCGAAGAAGACGATGGGGTCGCTTGCATGCTGGAGATAGACGATCCGCATCGGACCCCACTCCGCACCGGGCAGGGCAAGGGCGTTGTGCTGGTTGGTGAAGCGGATGATCGAGCCGTCGCCGAAAACCGGCAGCCAGACCGGCGTCTCCGGCTCGCGCTCATCGACGGCCGTGCGCCACTCCGGGCTGGGGAAGGGGGGGCCGGCCCAGACCGCGCCCTGCACCGGGTCGGCCAGCACGTCGTGCAGGCGGAGCGACTGCTCCGAGGCGAGGGCGCCGAGGCTCAGGCCGTGCAGGTAGAGCTGCGGCCGTCCGTCGCGCGGCAGCGTCGTCCAGTGGCGGTAGACGGCGCGGAACAGCGCCCGCGCCGTCTGCACGCCGTAGTCGGGCTCGACGAGCAGCGAGACCCAGCTCTCGAGATAGGAATACTGCACCGCGACGGTCGCGACGTCGCCCTCGAGCAGGTATTCCAGCGGGTCGAGCGATGCCGGATCGACCCAGCCGGTTCCGGTCGGCACGGCGACGACGAGGGCCGCTCGCTCGAAGCCGCCGACCCGCTGGAGCTCCCGCAGCGCGAGCGCGGCCCGCGCCTCCGGGGTCTCGGCGGCGTTGAGGCCGACGTAGACCCGCAGCGGATCGCGGGCGCCGCGTCCGAGGAAATCGGCGATCTCCTCCCCGCTCGGGCCGGTGCCGACGAAGGCGCGCCCCTGCCGTCCGAGATCCTGCCAGGACACCAGCGAGGCGGCGCTGCCGGTGCGCCAGGGCTCGGCGGGACGCGCGACGTCGGGCTCGAGCACGGCGTCGAGCGCAGCCTGGGCGCTGTCATAGGTGCGCAGGTAGGCGCGCAGCAGCAGGCCGTCGATCACCATGAAGAAGAGCGTGACCGCGGCCGCCACGGCGAGAAACTGGGACACGCGACGGGGCATTACCCGCTCGAGGCGCCGCGCGATCATGCCGCGCGTGCGCAGGAACGCCTTGCCGATCAGGATCAGGACAAGCGCTAGTCCGACCGCGATCAGGCCGACCTGGAGCGGCCGCGCGGTGTCGACAGGCGGCATCTCCATCAGGAGCCGGATCGAGTTCTGCCATTCGGCAGCGCGCCAGAGGAAGGTGACGACGATGAGGCCGGCGACGCCTGTGACTGACCAGACCGCGAGCCGCCGCAAACGCTCGCCGGCCGCCGGCAGTTCCAGATACCACCAGAGCCAGAGAAGCAGCACTCCGAGCGCGTAGCCGGCCGTGAACGAGACGCCGCCGAGCACACCCTGCATCGTCGCCGTGCGCGGGATCAGCGACGGCGTGAGCGAGGCGGCGAAGAAGACGGCCCCGACGAGGACGCCGAGGCCGGAGAAGGACTGCCAGAGCATCTTGTGGGGCATGGCGCGGCCGGAAACTTGATCCCGCGCGCCACGAAGCATGCCACTGACGGATGCGCAATACCCGGAGCCGCCGCTGTCGTGATCAAGCGTGCGCGGTGCATGCGCCTCCTTGCCGGCGCCTGGCGTACCAGGACAGCAGGCCGGCTCCCGGAGGCGGGGCCATGATCGGAACAGGTTCCATTGGGGGCCGTGAGGGCTGCTCACGCACAGCGCGCTTGGGCGAAGTCGGCATTGCGGAGCAGGATGCTTGAGCAAGCCGTGAACGCACCGGCATCGCGAGCACCGACGGCAGCATCCATGCCTCCGTTTCGCGCGGGTTCCGGGTTCCACTTGCCATTAACGCCCGAAACCGCTAAAATCGACAGTATTAGCATTCTGTCAGATTGCAAATAAATGAAGCGGATTACCTCGTTTCCGACCCTCACCGAACAAGCCTATTCGACGATTCGTGAAAGCATTTGCGACGGAACGCTCGCGCCCGGCACGCATCTCGTCCAGGAGGAACTGGCGGTGCGCCTCGGCGTGTCGCGTCAGCCGGTGCAGCAAGCCATGGCGCTGCTGAGGAGCGACGGGCTCGTCGTGGAGAGTGCGGGGCGCGGCCTTCATGTCGCGCCTGTCGATCCGGAGCTGATGGCGTATCGCTACCAGATCAGAAGGGTTCTCGACCGGCTCGCCGCGGAACTCGTGGCGCGCCGGGCGGCGGCGTCGTCCGTCTTCGCGGACGACCTGCGCACGCTGGGCGCCGAGGTCCTGGCCGCCGGCAATGCGGCGGTCGCCGCGGGCAATCACCGGGAGGCCGTGCAGCAAGACGTGCGCTTTCATTCCCTGATCTACGGGATGTCAGGGAACCCGCTGCTGCCGGGGTCGGCGGAGCCGCACTGGAGCTATCTTCGCCGCGTGATGACCGGCGTCCTGATCGAGACCGAGCGGGGACCACTGATCTGGCTGCAGCATCGGGAGATCCTCGGTCTTCTAGCTGGCGGCGACGT
>SKOX01000332.1 GCA_007119835.1 Paracoccaceae bacterium | reverse complement strand
TGCTACATCGGCAAGGCGAACCTCGACCGCGCGCTGGCCGGGACCGCCAACCCCTTCGCGATCCGCTGGCGGCCGTTCCAGCTCAACCCCGAGATGCCGCCCGGGGGCATGGACCACCGCGCCTACTACGCCGCCAAGTTCGGCGAGGACCGGGCCCAGGCGATCCGCGAACGGATTACCGAGGCCGCCGGTGAGGCCGGCGTCACCATCGACTTCGACCGCATCAGCCGCGCGCCTAACAGCCTCGATGCCCACCGCCTGCTGCGCTGGGCCGAGGCCGAGGGCGTGCAGCACGCCCTCGCCGGCATCCTCTTCCGCCGCTACTTCGCCGAGGGCGAGGACGTGGGCGACCACGCCGTCCTCCTCGCGGCCGCCGCCGAGGCGGGCATGGACCCGGACGTGACAGCGCGCCTCCTCGCGGGCGACGCCGACCGCGCTTCCGTCGCCAAGGAGGCCGCCGCCGCCGCCGAGATGGGCGTCACCGGCGTCCCCTGCTTCCTCCTGGGCGGCCGCTACGCCATCAGCGGCGCCCAGTCGCCCGACGTCTGGACCCGCCTGATCGCCGAGCTCGAGGCCGCCCGCGGCGCCTGAAGCCGGCCGGGCGCCACGCCTTCGCCATGGGATCGAGCCGACGCGCCGATCCGCTTGGAACGGCGCCCGCACAGCAGCCGGCCGCCCCGGCCGACGGCGCGCAAACAGACTCTTTGCCGTCCCACCGCGTCCCTCGAATTCTTGCCACGCGGTCAACGGCCAGCATGAATCCCTTCAAGAACAACAGCTTGAACGAATGCCCACGCCTGGACACGCGCCCGCCTCGGCCTCGCGTCAGGGTCCGGCATAGATGCCGCGCCCGGGGCGCCCGGCCCCCTCGCCGTCCTGGAGCCGCGCCTGGGTCTCGCCGGGCTCGTCCTCGGTCTGGACCCGCTGGCGCGGCTCCTGCGCGGTCGGCCCGGGCGCGCCCTCGCCGGCCTGCTCGCTTGCCTCCTCAAGGCCGCTGTCCGGCGCGGGATGTCCTGCCCCCGGCTGCTCGATCTCGCCATAGGAAAGCTCGCCCGCCTCGCCCGCGCCGACCCCGGCCTCCGCCTCGGCCCGCGCCCAGTGCTCCTCGTCGCGGCCCTCGGGACGGCCCTCCTCCTCCCAGATCGCGTAGGCCCTGCGCCGGATCCCGTCCTCGCGCCCGTAGTCCTGCATCGCTGCCTCCCCCAGGTGATCCTCGCTGCGAACACCCGGCGGCCCGGCGCGGTTCCCGGCCGGCGCTCGAGGCGCCGATCAGGCCGAGGCGCGGGCGGGCTTCTCCTGCTTCTCGGGCTTGGCGAGGACCGCGAGGTCGCGGGCGATGCCGAAGGCCCCAACGAGCTTGGCGCGGGTGTCGGGCCAGTCGCGGAGCACGACGATCCGGTTGTCCTTGATCTTCGCCTTGCCCTTCTGGTTCTGCATGAAGGTCACGAGGCCGGCCGGGTTGGCGAACTTGTCGTTGTGGAACTGGATCGTCCCGCCCTTCGGTCCGCCGTCGAGCTTGGCGATCCCCGCGCGCTTGCAGAGCGCCTTGATCCGCACGATCGTCATCAGCGTGTCGACCTCCGGCGGCAGCGGCCCGAAACGGTCGATGAGCTCGGCCGCGAAGCCCTCCATCTCCACTTTCTTCTGCAGCCCCGACAGCCGCCGGTAGAGGCCGAGGCGCACGTCGAGGTCCGGGACGTACTCCTCCGGGATCAGCACCGCGACGCCGAGGTTGATCTGCGGGCTCCAGTCGTCGTCCTCGGGCAGGCCGACCTCGCCCGAGCGCAGCTTCTCGATCGCCTCCTGCAGCATGTCCTGGTAGAGTTCGAAGCCGACCTCGCGCATGTGGCCGGACTGCTCCTCGCCGATCAGGTTGCCCGCGCCGCGGATGTCCATGTCCTGGCTCGCCAGCGCGAACCCTGCCCCGAGGCCTTCGAGCGAGCCGAGGACGCGCAGGCGCTTTTCGGCCTGCGGGGTCAGGCGCTTGCGCGGCTCGGTGGTGAAATAGGCATAGGCGCGCAGCTTGGCCCGCCCCACCCGGCCGCGGATCTGGTAGAGCTGGGCGAGGCCGAACATGTCGGCGCGCTCGACGATCAGCGTGTTGGCCCGCGGGATGTCGAGGCCGGATTCGACGATCGTCGTCGACAAGAGCACGTCGTAGGCGCCGTCGTAGAAGGCGTTCATACGGCGGTCGAGCTCGCTCGCCGCCATCTGGCCGTGGGCGGTGACGAAGCTGACCTCGGGCGCCTGCTCGCGCAGGAAGTCCTCTGCGTCGGGGATGTCGGCGATGCGCGGCACGACGTAGAAGGCCTGGCCGCCGCGGTAGTGCTCGCGCAGCAGCGCCTCGCGGATCGTGACGGGATCGAATTCCGAGACGTAGGTGCGGATCGCCAGCCGGTCCACGGGGGGCGTGCCGATGAGGGAGAGTTCGCGAACGCCGGAGAGCGCCAGCTGCAGCGTGCGCGGGATCGGCGTCGCGGTCATCGTCAGGACGTGGACGTCGGAGCGAAGCTCCTTGAGCCGCTCCTTGTGACTCACGCCGAAATGCTGCTCCTCGTCGATGACGAGGAGGCCGAGGTCGCGGAACCGGATGCCCTTGGCGAGCAGCGCGTGGGTACCGATCACGATGTCGACCGTGCCGCGCGAGAGGCCGTCGCGGGTCTCGGCGGCCTCCTTGGCGGGAACGAAGCGCGAGAGCTGCCGGACCTGCAGCGGGAAGCCGCGGAAGCGCTCGGCGAAGTTGTTGTAGTGCTGGCGGGCGAGCAGCGTCGTGGGCGCGATCACCGCAACCTGCGCGCCGGACATCGCGGCGACGAAGGCGGCACGGAGCGCCACCTCGGTCTTGCCGAAACCGACGTCGCCGCAGACGAGGCGGTCCATCGGCCGGCCGCTGTCGAGGTCCGCCAGCACGTCCTCGATCGCGGCGAGCTGGTCCTCGGTCTCCTGGTAGGGGAAGCGGGCGCAGAACGCGTCCCAGTCGTGCTCGGGCGGGTTGAGCTCGGGCGCGGTCCGCAGGGTCCGCTCGGCCGCGACCCGGATCAGCCGCTCGGCCATCTCGCGGATGCGGGCCTTGAGGCGAGCCTTCCGCGCCTGCCACGCCCCGCCGCCGAGCCTGTCGAGCAGGCCCTCGTCGTGGCCGTAGCGCGACAGGAGCTCGACGTTCTCGACGGGCAGGTAGAGCTTGTCGCCGCCGGCGTATTCGAGGGCGAGGCATTCGTGCGGCGCGCCCATCGCGGTGATGGTCTCGAGCCCGGTGTAGCGGCCGATGCCGTGGTCGGTATGCACGACGAGATCGCCCGTGGTCAGGGTCGCCGCGTCGGCAAGGAAGTTCTCCTGCCTTCGCCGCCGCTTCGGAGAACGGATCAGCCGGTCGCCGAGGATGTCCTGTTCGGCGACGACCGTGAGGCCCGGCGCCTCGAAGCCCGCCTCGAGCTCGAGGACCGCGACGTGGAGGCCGTTCGGTTTGGCCTGCGCCGCGCGGGAGATCTCGGTGAGGCCGGTCAGCCCCTCGTCCTTCAAGAGGCCCGACATCCGCTCGCACGCGCCGGCCGAGTAGGTGGCGACCACGACGGCCGAGCCGCGGCGACGCTCCTCGACATGGGTCGCGAGCGCGGCGAAGAGGTCGGTTCCGTCCGCCTGGCGCTCGGGCGCGAAGTTGCGGCCGGCGCGCCCGCCGGCGTCGATCACGCCGGGGCCGAGCGGCTGGGGCAGCGCGACGAACTGGCGGACCGGGCGGGCGGCGAGGGCGGCGACCCATGCGGCATCGTCGAGATAGAGCAGGTCGGGCGGGATCGGCTTGTAGGGCGAGGCGCCGCGGGTCTTCGCGCCCATCGCCTCGAGCCGAGCGGCGTATTGCTCGCCCAGCGCCTCCCAGCGGGCGGCGCGGGCGGCGTCGAGGCGGTCGTCGAGGGTGACGGGCGCGCCGGGCAGGTAGTCGAAGATCGTCTCGAGCCGGTCGTGGAACAGCGGCAGCCAGTGCTCGAAGCCCTGGTGCTTGCGCCCCGCCGACACCGCCTCGTAGAGCGGGTCGTCCTGGCCGCCCGCCCCGAAGCGCTCGCGGTAGGCGCGGCGGAAGCGCGCGATCGCGTCCTCGTCGAGAATCACCTCGGAGACCGGCGCGAGCTCGACGCGGGCGACGGCCTCGGTGGTGCGCTGGGTTTCGGGATCGAAGCGGCGGGCCTGGTCGAGGACGTCGCCGAAGAGGTCGAGCCGGACGGGAAGCTCGGCGCCGGGCGGGAAGATGTCGATCAGGCCGCCGCGGATCGCGAAGTCGCCGGGTTCCGTGACCGTCGGCGCCTGGGCGAAGCCCATGCGTGCGAGATAGCCGCGCAGGCGCCCGACGTCGACGCGCGCGCCAACCATGGCGGTGTAGGAGGCCGCGCGCACGGTGGCACGCGCCGGGATGCGCTGGCTCGCGGCGTTGAGCGTGGTGAGCAGCACGGCCGGCCGCTCGAAGCCCTCGGCGAGCGCGGCGAGGGTCGCCATGCGGGCCGCCGCGATCTCGGCATTGGGCGAGATGCGGTCGTAGGGCAGGCAGTCCCAGGCGGGAAAGGTCAGCACCGGCAGGTCGGGTGCGAAGAAGCCGAGGCCCGCGCGCAGCGAGGCGACCCGGGTGTCGTCGCGGGCGACGTGCAGCACCGGGCCCTTCGCCCGGGCGACCGTCTCCGCCAGAAGTTTCGCGTCAAAGCCCTCCGGCGCACCGGAGACGACGACGCGGCCGGGCGTCAGGGGATCGGAAGCTCGCATGTGGCGCAGATAGAACGCGGCCGCGCCGGCGGCAAGCGGCTGCGTCCCGCGTTCACTACCAGCGGAGCAGGGCCGCGGCCGGATGGTGGAACAGCGCCACGATCGCGGCGACCATGGTGGCCGCGATGGCGATCGCCTGGTTCCAGGCCCGCCGCCGCGCCAGCCGGCGGCGCAGCTCCGGCCCGCGCGCGTCGCTGCGGTCGATGAAGAGCGCGAGCCGCGCGGTCTGGAGCAGGACGATCGAGAGCGGCATCAGGAGCAGGAAGCTCGCCAGCGCCGCCTC
The DNA here is from genome assembly GCA_007119835.1 of Paracoccaceae bacterium. Lineage (GTDB taxonomy): Bacteria > Pseudomonadota > Alphaproteobacteria > Rhodobacterales > Rhodobacteraceae > Amaricoccus. The sequence continues at coordinate 2,700 of SKOX01000332.1, read as the reverse complement.
GATGCCGGAGACGAAGCCCAGGACCGCGAGCACCGCGAGGACGAATCCGGCGGCCGCGGCGATCACGCTGCCGAGGGCGCGGTGAACGGCCGCGACCCTGGCGGCGGCGATCCGCGCCACCGCGTCGACCTCCGCCGCCACTCCCGGCAGGCGCTCGGCCCGCAGGATCATGTCGTAGGGGACCCCGAGGGTGCGGTGGCAGACCTGGGTCCAGGTCGCCACGGTGAGCACCCAGTACCAGACGTTGAAGAAGCTGGTGTAGTCGAACGCGGCGAACACATCCATTCCGTTCCGGTGGCAACACGCTCTCCTAGCGCCTGGCCGGGCACGGTGGAAGGGCGGCCGCGCGGCATGGTGAGCGGCGGGCCGGGCGGAAGACGCGCGCGGCGCCGCCGCTTGCGGGCCAGGCGCGGAGCATGGCAGATGGGCGGGCCTGCAATCCCGAGCCACGGACGAGCCGCATGTCCCGCCAAGCGCCCCAGACCCCCGCGCCCTTTCCGCTCGCCCGGCCCCGGCGGCTGAGAGCGAGCGCCTGGATCCGCGACCTCGTGGCCGAGCACCGGCTCGCGCCCGCCGACCTGATCTGGCCGATCTTCGTGCGCGAGGGCACCGGTGTCGCGGAGCCGGTCGCCTCGCTGCCGGGCGTCGAGCGGCTCTCGGTCGACCGGGCCGTGGAGGCGGCGGGGCGGGCAGCCGACCTCGGCATCCCCTGCATCGCGCTCTTCCCCTTCACCGAGGCGGGCGTCAAGAACCCCGACGCGACGGAGGCGTGGAACCCCGACAACCTCGTCTGCCGGGCGACGCGGGCGATCAAGAAGGCGCATCCTGGCATCGGCGTCATGCTCGACGTGGCGCTCGACCCCTACAACTCGGAAGGCCACGACGGGCTCGTGCGCGACGGCGTGGTGGTCAACGACCCGACGCTCGAGGCGCTCAAGCGCCAGACGCTCTGCCAGGCGGAGGCGGGGGCGGACATCCTGGGGCCGTCCGACATGATGGACGGCCGCATCGGCGTGATGCGGCGGGCGCTCGAGGCGGCAAGCTTCCCGAACGTCGCGATCATGTCCTATGCCGCGAAATACGCCTCTGCCTTCTACGGGCCGTTCCGCGACGCGGTCGGCGCCACTGGCGCGCTCAAGGGCGACAAGAAGACCTACCAGATGGACCCCGCGAACGGCGACGAGGCGCTGCGCGAGGTGGCGACCGACCTCGCCGAGGGCGCCGACATGGTGATGATCAAGCCGGGCCTGCCCTATCTCGACGTCTGCCGGCGGGTGAAGGACGGCTTCGGCGTGCCGACCTTCGCCTATCAGGTATCCGGCGAGTACGCGATGATCGAGGCTGCGGCGGCGAACGGCTGGCTCGACGGCGAGCGCGCGATGCTCGAGAGCCTGATCGCCTTCAAGCGCGCGGGCTGCGACGGCGTGCTGACCTACTTCGCGCCCCGCGTGGCGCCGCTCCTCGGCTGACCCACCCGCGCCCGAGCGCGTCACGCCACCGGCGCGGGCTGCCGGACCCCGAGCACCTCCGCGGCGATCTCGAACGAGCGCAGCCGCGCGGCGTGATCGTGGATCTGGCCGGTCAGGATCAACTCGTCGGGGCGCCAGCGGGCGACGATGCCGGCAAGCTGGTCGCGCACCGTCGCGGGCGCGCCAACCGCAGAGACCGCGAGCGCCCGGTCGATGCCGGCGAGCGTCGCCCGGTCGTGGAGCGCTCGGATGTCGTCCACCGGCCGCGGCAGCTTGCCGGGCTGCCCGGCGCGGAGGCGGATGAAGGCCTGCTGCAGGGACGTGCGCAGCCGGACGCCCTCGGCGTCGGTCTCGGCGGCGAAGACGTTCGCCGCGAGCATGACCCGCGGCCGCTCGACGTGACGCGACGGGCGGAAGGTCTCGCGGTAGACCGCGAGCGCCTCGTCGAGGGCGGCAGGCGCGAAATGCGAGGCGAAGGCGTAGGGCAGCCCGAGCGCGGCGGCGACCTGCGCTCCGAAGAGGCTCGAGCCGAGGATCCACACCGGTACCCGGCTGCCCTCCCCCGGCACCGCCCGAACGGTCTGCCCCGGCGCGGGCGGCTCGAGATAGCCCAGAAGCTCCACGACGTCGTCGGGAAAGCGGTCGGCCGACGCGGCGTAGCGGCGGAGGGCCCGGGCAGTGGCGTGATCGGTACCGGGCGCGCGTCCGACCCCGAGGTCGATCCTGTCGCCGTGCAGCGCCGCCAGCGTGCCGAAGGCCTCCGCGACCATCAGCGGCGCGTGGTTCGGCAGCATGATCCCGCCGGCGCCGACGCGGATGGTGCGGGTGGCGCCCGCGACAGCGCCGATCACCACCGCCGTCGCCGCGCTCGCGATCCCCTCCATGCCGTGGTGTTCGGCGAGCCAGAACCGCGCATAGCCCAGGCGCTCGGCGTGGCCGGCGAGGTCGAGCGTGTTGGAAAGCGCCCGGGCCGCGTCGGAGCCTTCCGGGACGGGCGCGAGGTCGAGCACGGAAACGGGCAGCATCGCATCCTCCTTGTCCGTGGGCATGTATGCGGGCGCAGCGGGCCCGCAAGCCGCCCGGCGGCATGCTCCGGAGTGTTCGGGGCGTGCCAGGGCTCCGAATCCAAGTCAGGCGGGCTGTGAGGAGAGGATGGCATCGAGGTAGCCGGTGTCCCATCCTGCGACCTTCCTCCGGGATTTGATGGATCGCTTCTCCTTGGCGGCGCGGA
>SKOX01000345.1 GCA_007119835.1 Paracoccaceae bacterium | reverse complement strand
GTCCAGCCCGGAGACCGCGGCTTCCTTGCCGCCGTGCTGCCACAGGGCAAGCGGGCGATCTCGATCCCGATCGGCGAGGTGGCGGGCGTCAGCGGCCTCGTCATGCCGGGCGACCGCGTCGACATCATCCTGACCTATTCCATTGCCGCCGCCCTCATCGACGCCGAGCGCGAGATCCGGGCGAGCGAGACCGTGCTCACCAACCTCCGCGTGCTCGCGCTCGACCAGCGCCTGCAGGAGGCGACGACGACCCGCGCCAACGATCCCAATGCGCGCCCCATCGCCCGGACCGCGACCCTCGAGGTCACGCCGCAGCAGGCCGAGATGCTGACCCTCGCCACCCGCCTCGGCGACCTGTCGCTGGTGCTGAACTCCGTCGAGGACGGCGGCGAGCCGGTCGCGGATGAGACCGTGTCGAGCCTCCACGTCATCGCCGCCGCCGTCACCGGCGCGCCGGAGGCCGAACCGGAGGCGATCCGCCGGGCACTGACCATCGACGCCCAGGTGACCTCGCTCCTCCAGCGCGACGAGCAGGTCCAGGCGGCCGACGTCCCGACCGCCACGCCACGCCGCGTCTCGAGCGTGCAGATCGTGCGCGGCATCCAGAGCCAGGCCTTCCAGTTCTCGCAGGATCCGGCGGCAGCCGCGCTCCTCGCCGCGCCCGACGCCGCGCCCGACCCGGCCGACGACGAACAACCGGCGGTCTCCCGTCCCGGCGCCCTGCCGGACGTCGAGGCCGGCCTCTCCGGCGAGCCTCTCGCCATCGCCGCGGGGGAGTGATCCCGCGGCACCATTCCGAGCCCCCTCATCGGAGTACGCTAACGTGTTCAGAACGAACGGCCTTACCCTGCGGATCGCGGCGATGCTGCTGCTCGCGCCGGCGCTCCTCCCCCTCGGGGCGGAGGTGCGCGCCTTTGAGGTCGTCTCGCCGCAGACCGAGCGCGCGATCTCGCTGACGGTGGGGACCGGCCAGCTGATCCGGGTGGATCAGGAGTTCGCGAGCCTCTTCGTCGCCAATCCCGACGTCGCCGACATCCAGGTGCGTTCGCCGCGGCTGCTCTACCTCACCGGCGTCGGCGTCGGCGAGACGACGCTCTTTGCGGTGGACGACGACGACAACGTGCTGATGTCGGCCACCATCCGCGTCACCCACAACGTCGGCGCGCTGCAGCAGGGCCTCGGCCGCGTCGCCCCCGGCCGCGGCCTGCAGGCGACGACGGTCGACCGCTCGCTCGTCATCACCGGCACCGTGGCGACGCCCGGGCAGGCCGCCGACGCGATCCAGGTCGCCCGGCAGTTCGTCGACGACCCGACCCAGATCGTCAACCGCCTGGACGTGGACCAGCCGAGCCAGGTCAACCTGCAGGTCCGGATCGCCGAGGTGTCGCGCAACGTCGACCGCCAGCTCGGCATCCAGTGGAACGAGCTGAGCTACAACCTCGGCGGCGGTCAGCGGATCGGCCTGGTCGGCGGCCGCGGGGCCCCGGGCGGCTACGCCGTCGACTACAGCCGCACCGGCCGGCTCAACGTCGATGTCGTCCTGCAGGCGCTCGCCGAGGAGGGCCTCGTCGCCGTCCTCGCCGAGCCGAACCTCACCGCGCGCTCCGGCGAGCCCGCGAGCTTCCTCGCCGGCGGCGAGTTCCCCTTCCCGATCGTCCAGGAAGGCGGCCAGATCACCTACGAGTTCCGCAACTTCGGCGTCGGCCTCACCTTCACGCCGACGGTCGTCGACGGCAACCGCATCGCGCTCAGGGTCGGCACCGAGGTGAGCGACCTCAACTTCGGCGTCCCCGGGCCGGTGCCCGCGATCAACAGCCGGCGCGCCGAGACGACCGTCGACCTCGGCAGCGGGCAGAGCTTCGCCATCGCCGGGCTGATGCAGAACACGTCGTCGAGCAACGTCAACCGGATGCCGGGCCTCGGCTCGCTGCCGGTCCTCGGAGCGCTCTTCCGCTCGAGCGGCTTCCAGCGCGGGCAGACCGAGCTCGTCATCATCGTGACGCCGGTCATCGTCAACCCGACCACGGCGCGCCAGCTCCGCACGCCGGTCGACGCCTACGTGCCGCCGAACGACTTCGAGCGGATCATCCTCGGCCGCACCCAGGGCGATCCCGCCCGCGCGAGCCGGGTGCAGCAGCAACTCGGCCAGCGGCGCCTGCACGGCGCGGCCGGGTTCGTCTTCGAGTGAGGGCCGCCATGACCGCCGTTCGTGCGATGACCGCACTTCGCACCCGCCTCGCAGCCCTGGCCGGCCTCGTGCTGCTCGCAGGCTGCGAGTATCAGCCGATCGGCACGTTCGAGCGGCCGGAATACCGGGTCCAGCCGGCGAGCCAGGGGCTCATCGGACTGCGCTTCGCGCCGGCCTCCGACAGGCTCGCGCCGGGGGAGCAGGAACGTCTCGCCGGCTTTCTCGCCCAGATGGCTGCGCTCGAGCTCGACGACGTGCTGCTCACGACGGCGCCGAGCGGCTGGCCGCTGCTCGACCGGGCCCGGCTGCGCGCTGTCTCCGGCATCGTCGAGGCCGCAGGCCTGCCGGTGACCCTGCTCGCCGTCGAGGACCGGACGCCGGACCAGCCCCTGCCGCCCGCCGACGTGGTGCTCGTCGAGACGCTGCGTAGCGGCCAGCTCCTCGTTGCCTGCCCGAGCCCCTATCTCGACCGGGCGGAGGACCTCTACGCCGCCCGGATGCCGCAGCTGGCCTGCTCGAATGCGGCCAACCTCGCCCACATGGCCGCCGAGCGGCGCGACCTCATCGAGCCGCGCCGGCTCGGGCGGACGCCGGCCGAACTCGACGCGGCGGCCGTCGGGCGGCTCCGCGCCGGGGCAGTGACGCCCCCGCCACCGCTTGCCTTGAGGTGACGCCATGGCCCAGACCGCGACTGCAAAGATGGTGTTCGACGACGACGACGACCGCGAACCGTTCGCGGCCTACGTCGCCGACAGCGAGAGCCAAGCCGCCGTCAAGCTCTTCGCCGAACGGCGCGGCTGGTCGGTGGGCAGCATCCGCCGCGGCAGCCTGCCCTCGGCGCTCCGGCTCCTCGGCGTGGCACCCCCGCCGAGGCTGATGATCGTCGATGTGGACGGCCTGCCGCTGGAGGAGGTCGACCAGGGGCTCACCGAGCTGGCGCGCCTCGGCTCCTCGGTGCTCGCGCTCGGCTCGATCAACGACGTGAGCTACTTCCGCCGTATCATCCGCACCGGCGCGCGTGACTACCTCGTGAAGCCGGTCGACGCCGACACCCTCGGCGAGGTCTTCGTCCGCTTCGAGCAGGCGGGCGAGGACGGCCAGATCGGCGGCCGCGTCGTCGGCCTGATAGGGGCGCGCGGCGGCGTCGGCGTCACGACGCTCGCGATCAACACCGCCTGGATCATGGCCGACAAGCTCAGCCGGCGGACCGCCCTCGTCGACATGGACATCTACGCCGGGACCATCGCGCTCAGCCTCGACATGGAGCCGACCCGCGGCCTGCGCGAGGCCTTCGACGATCCCGAGCGGGTCGACGAGGTCTTCCTGCAGAACGCCATGACCAAGCTCGGCAAGAGCCTGCACGTGCTCGGCACCGAGGAGGCGATGAACGACGCCGTCCGGATGACAGACGAGAAGGTGCTGATGCTCGTCGATGCGATGCGCACGAACTTCGACATGACGGTGCTCGACCTGCCGCGGCACTTCGTGATGCGCGAGCCGGCGCTGTTCTCGAAGCTCGACGACATCGTCATCGTCACCGAGCTCACCCTCCAGGGACTGCGCGACTCGAACCGCCTGCTCCGGCTGTTCGCCTCGCGGAGCCACGACGCGAAGATCCATATCGTCGCCAACAACGTGGCCGCAAAGCCCGACGTCGCCGTGGCCGAGTTTGAGGCCGGCATGGAAGCGAAGCTGCGCTGCTGCTTCGCCGCCGACCCCAAGGCGATGTCGCAGGCGAGCTTTCGCGGCCAGCCGCTCGCCGGCGCCGATCCCAAGCACAAGCTCGTCCATTCGCTCTACGGCCTCTGCAAGGAACTGGCGGGCGTGCCCGAGGAGACCAAGAAGGGCCTGGCGCTCTTCGGCTGGGGCAAGGCGAAGAGGGGATAGGCCATGGAAGACGGATTCTCACCGAGCCAGGTCGATGCGGGCCACAGCATGCTGCGCACCGCCGCCACCGAGCGGGTTCGCCAGCTCCTCGGGCCCGAACTGACGTCCGCAACGCCCCGGCGCCTCGCGGAGGCCGCGAACGAGGTGCTCGAGGAACTGGTCGCCCGGCGAGACGACCGGCCTTCGCTTGCCGAGCAGCGCGACATTCTCCGCGCGATCGTCGACGCGGTCCAGGCCGCGCGCGCCCTCGCCGCGCCCGCCGCCGCGCCCGATCCGCTGTTCGACCCCCTGGCCGAGCGCGAGACCAAGGATGCGCCCGAGGCCAAGAACAAGCGCGAGCTGCAGGTCAAGGCGCAGGTGATGCCGCTGCTCATGCAGCGCATCGACATCGCGGTCGCCTCAACTCTCGGGCCGGAGCAGCTGCGCACCCAGATCGGCGAGATCGTCCAGGAGATCCTCACCGACCTGCGCCTGCAGTTCAACGCAGCCGAAATGCGCGCGCTGGTGCGCCTGCTCGTCGACGACATGATCGGCCTCGGCCCGCTCGAGCCGCTGCTCGCCGACGAGACCGTCACCGACATCATGGTGAACGGCCCGCACCAGGTCTACGTCGAGCGCAAGGGCAAGCTCGAGCTCACCGACGTCGTGTTCCGCGACGACCCGCACGTGATGCACGTCGCCACCCGCATCGTCACCGAGGTCGGCCGCCGCGTCGACGAATCGACGCCGCTGGTCGACGCCCGCCTCAAGGACGGTTCCCGCGTCAACATCATCATCCCGCCGCTCGCCATCGACGGCCCGACCATCGCCATCCGCAAGTTCTCCAAGAAGGAGATCACCCTCGACGTGATGGCCCGCCAGGGCAACATCTCGCCGGACATGGCGACGGTGCTGAAGATCGCCGGGCGCTGCCGGCTCAACATCCTGATCTCGGGCGGCACCGGCTCGGGCAAGACGACGCTCCTGAACGCGATGTCGCGGATGATCGATCACGGGGAACGAACCGTGACCATCGAGGACGCGGCCGAGCTTCAGCTCCAGCAGCCCCACGTCGTCCGCCTCGAGACCCGCCCCGCCAACATCGAGGGCGAGGGCGAGATCACCATTCGTCACCTGCTGAAGAACGCGCTGCGCATGCGGCCCGACCGGATCATCGTCGGCGAGATCCGCTCGGAGGAGGCGATCGACATGCTCCAGGCGATGAACACCGGCCACGACGGCTCGATGGGCACGATCCACTCGAACACGCCGCGCGACGCGCTGGTGCGCCTCGAGAACATGGTCGCGATGTCGGGCTTCAAGCTGCCGCCCGAGGCGGTGCGCGAGCAGATCCAGTCGGCGATCCACCTCATCGTCCAGGTGAGCCGCATGCGCGACGGCAAGCGGCGCATCACCTCGATCACCGAGATCACCGGCATGGAGGGCGAGGTCGTCACGACCCAGGAGCTCTTCCGCTACGTCTACAGCGGCGAGAACAACGACGGCACGCTCAACGGCCGCTTCGAGTGCTCGAAGCTCAGGCCCCACTTCATGCCGCGCGCCGAGTATTTCGGCCTCGGCAACCGGCTGATGGAGGCGATGGGATGTGGGACGAACTGAACCTCCTCGTCGCGTTCGCGGTCTTCGTCGGATCCGTCGCCGTCGTCACCGGCCTGGGGCTCTTCGTCATCTCGCTGGTGCTGCGCGCCCGCGCCCGCCACCGCAAGCGCCTCTCCCGGGTCGGGCGCAAGCGCCTGTCGGGCATGATCGACATCGACGAGGCCCGCCTCCAGCTGCTGCGGCGCCGGGAGGAGACGAACGCCCTGGTCGCGATCACCGGCGTGCTCGCCCGCGTGCTGCCGATCCTCGACACCGGCCGGCTCACCGCCAACATTCGCCGCGCGAACCTCAAGCTTTCGGTGACGAGCTTCATGCTCGTCGCCCTCGCGCTCGGCGTCGTGCTGGCGGGCGGCCTCGCGCTCGGCACCGGCGCGTCCTTCGCGCTCGTGATCGTCCCGGGCCTTTTCGGGGGCATGGTGCTGACGGACGCCTTCGTGCGCTTCCGTGGCCAGATGATGTCCGAGCGCTTCATGAAGCAGCTGCCGGGCGTCCTCGACACGATCATCCGCGGGATCCGCGCCGGCCTGCCCGTGCAGGAATGCATCGCCAACGCCGGCCAGGAGTTCGACGACCCGGTCGGCGGCCACTTCCGCGCCATCGCCGAGCGCGTCCAGCTCGGCGAGCCGCTCGACGTCGCGCTCTGGCGGGTGGCGAGGGTCGTTGACCGGCCGGAAATGGACTTCTTCGCCATCTCGATCGCGATCCAGCAGGAAACCGGCGGCTCGCTCTCGGAGGCGCTCGGCAACCTCGCCAAGCTGCTGCGCGACCGGGAGAAGATGAAGCTCAAGATCAGGGCTATCTCGTCCGAGGCCCGCGCCAGCGCCATGATCATCGGCGCGCTGCCCTTCGCGATGCTCGCGCTGCTCAGCGTGATGAGCCCCGACTACATAGCGCCGCTCTTCACCGACACGCGCGGTAACTACATGCTCGCCGCAGGGCTCGTCAGCATCTCGATGGGCGCCTTCGTGATGTGGCGCATGACCAAGTTCGAGATCTGAAGGAGGTCGGCCCATGGACATCCCGCCTATCCTCGTCCTCGCCAGCCTGTGGGGCCTCGCCGTCACCCTCGGCCTCGGCTTCGGCGCCACCGCGCTCCTCGAGCGGCGCGCCCGGATGCGCCGGGTCCAGGCCGTGGTCACCAAGCGCTCGACCCGCCCGAAGGGGGAGGGGAGCAGCGCGCTGAAGTCGAACCTGCTCTCGTTCATGAAGCACTCGACCGGGCGCTTCTCGATCATGAAGGATCGCCAGATCGAGGAGACGCGCCGGCTCCTGCAGGGCGCAGGCTACCGCGGGCGCGACGCGATCGTCGTCTTCACCTTCTTCAAGCTGGTCTCGCCGCTCGCCTTCCTGGCCGGGGCCGGGCTCTACGTCTGGGGCACGAACCCGATCGGCATGGGGCCGCTGGCGGACGTCGGCGCCGTCATGGCCGCGGCCCTCCTCGGCAGCAAGCTCCCCGACATCCTGCTGAAGAACCAGCAGCAGAAGCGGCTCGCGGCGCTCCGCAAGGAGCTGCCCGACGCCCTCGACATGCTGGTGATCTGCGCCGAGGCGGGCCTCGCTTCCGATGCGGCACTGAAGCGCGTCGTGCAGGAGACGAGCCGCCGCGGCTCGGTCCTCGCCGAGGAGCTGCACCAGCTGACGCTCGAGCTCTCCTTCATGCCCGACCGGCGCCAGGCGCTGGAGAACCTCGCCGACCGGGCGCCGCTGCCCTCGGTCCAGGCCTTCTCGAGCACGCTGATCCAGGCCGAGAAATACGGCACGCCGCTCGCTCGCGCCTTCAAGGTGCTGTCCCAGGAGCAGCGCAACGAGCGCATGATGCGCGCTGAGGAAAAGGCGGGGCGTCTGCCCGCGACCATGACGGTGCCGATGATGCTCTTCATCCTGCCCGCGCTCTTCATCGTGCTGATCGGCCCGGCCGTCCTCGACATCATGGACAACTTCATCGGCATGAACGACTAGCAGGTCGCTGAAGAACAGTGGCTGCAGGGATGGTTTCCCGATGCGGTTGGCTGCTGATTGGTGTTGGTGGATGGGGCGAGGGACCGGCAGGTCCGCG
>SKOX01000162.1 GCA_007119835.1 Paracoccaceae bacterium | reverse complement strand
GTCGAGCAGAGGGTGGTGGACGATCTCGTCGCCCGCGGCACCGGGCTCGATGCGGCCCGCGCGGCGCTGATCGATGCGGCCGCCTCGCGCGACGCGGCGCAGGAGACGCGGCCGCACATCCGCATGGGCGGCATGGATGCGGCCGAGACGCGGCGCGCGGCGGTCGAGGCGGCGCTGCTGCACCGCTACGACCCGGGCCGGTTCGCGCTCTCGGAGCCCGCCCGCGAGTGGCGCGGCCTCTCGCTGATCGAGATGGCCCGCGCCTGGCTCGACACCGAGGGCGTGCGGGTCCGCGGCCTCAGCCGCGACGAGATCGCGACCCGCGCGCTGCACACCACCTCCGACTTCCCGGCGATCCTCTCCGGCGTCACCAACAAGACGCTGCGCGATGCCTACGACACCGCGCCGCGGACCTATCCCGCCATCGCCCGCCGGACCACGGTCGCCGACTTCAAGCTGGTGCACCGCCTGCAACTCGGCGAGGCGCCGCAGCTCGAGCGGGTCAACGAGGCGGGCGAGTTCAAGCGCGGCACCATCGGCGAGGCGCAGGAGACCTACCGCATCGAAACCTTCGGCAAGGTGATCGGCATCACCCGCCAGGTGCTGATCAACGACGACCTCGACGCCTTCACCCGGGTACCGGCGCTCTTCGGCACCTCGGCAGCGACACTCGAGAGCGACGTCGTCTGGGGCATATTCACGTCCAACCCGGCGATGGCCGACGGCAACCCGCTCTTCCACGGCAGCCACAAGAACCTGGCGGGCACGGGCGCCGCGCTCGATGTCGCCGGCCTCGCCAAGGCCCGCACGACGATGTCCCATCAGAAGGGCCTCGACGGCAAAACCCTGCTCAACATCCGCCCGGCCTACCTGGTGGTGCCGACCTCGCTCGAGCTCGCGGCCGAGCAGCTGCTCGCCCAGAGCATCGTGCCGACAAAGGCCGCCGATGTGGTGCCGGCCTCGATCCGCAGCCTCGCGGTGATCTCCGAGCCGCGGCTCGATCCGGCCTCCGGTGCCGTGCCCTGGTACCTCGTGGCGAGCCCGGCGGCGATCGACACGATCGAGTACGCCTACCTCGAGGGGCAGGAGGGCGTGGCGCTGGAGACCCGCATGGGCTTCGACGTCGACGGCATCGAGATCCGCGCCCGGCTCGACTTCGGCGCCAAGGCGATCGACTGGCGCGGCCTCTACAAGAACCCCGGCGTCGCCCTGACCTGACCCCGCCGCTGATGACCGGAGCCCGCACGGCGGGCTCTGCCACCTCTCCGCAGGAGCCACCCATGAAGAACTACATCCAGCCTGGCCACACGCTCACGCTGGCCGCTCCGTACGACGCCGCATCCGGCCAAGGGCTGCTGGTCGGCGCTATCTTCGGCATCGCCACCCACGATGCGGGCGAGGGCGCCGAGATCAAGGCCCAGCTGACCGGCGTCGTCGAGATCGCCAAGGCTGCCAGCCAGGCGTGGAGCGTCGGCGACAAGGTCTATTGGGACAACACCAACCGCCGGGCCACGACCGTCGCCACCGACAACACGGCTGTGGGCGTGGCGGTGCTGCCCGTCGGCGCGGGCGCCGAGGAGACGCTGGGCCGCGTTCGGCTCAGCGCAGCCTTCTGAGCGCTACTGCTCCAGCCCACGCTGCTGGTGCCACTCGGCGATGCTCTCCTGCGGGTAGTCCTCACAGGTCTGGTCGGCTCCCCGCAGGCACGGCTCGACCCACAACGCCTTGCTGCCGAGCATGAGGTGAGTCCGCTCCGGCGGGATCGGCAGGGGCGTGTCGATCGCCGAGGCATGCGGATGGAGGAGTTCGGGCCAGTTCGGATCCCAGAGCCAGAGCGCCGAGCCGCATTCACCGCAGAACTTGCGCTCTCCGGAGCTGCGGGTCTCGTCGCCCGTGTCCGGGTCGCGCATCCTGGCGCGGTAGGTGCGTACATGCTCTGTGCCCTCAACCTCGAGTGTCGTTGCGTCAGCGCCGAGGTTGATCGCGAAGCCCCCGCCTCCGGCTGTCTTCCGGCAGATTGAGCAGTAGCAAAGGTTGAACGGGAATGGATGCCGGCTCTCGACGGCAAAGCGCACTGCGCCGCAATGGCAGGAGCCTTCCAGGTGCATTCGTTCCTCCACTCGTGAACGCGACAGGCTGAGCCAACCGCATCTCCGGCATGGCCGCAACCTGCCCGAGGACGAGAACCCGCCATGTCCGCCTTCGCCTCTGCGCTCGACGCGCTCTTCACCGACCCGCACATCTCGCGGGGAGCGGTCTATGCGGCAGAAGGGCGGGCGCCGCTCGTCGTGCGCGTCGTCACGCGGCGCGCCGATGCGATCACCGACTTCGGCGACGCGCGGCTCTGGTCGGAGACCACCCGGCTCGACCTGCGCACCGCCGAGGTGCCGAACCCGCGTCCCGGCGACCGGATCGAGATCGACGGCGAGGCCTTCCTCATCCAGGGCGAGCCGGTCAGTGACCGCGAGCGGCTCGTCTGGACTGTGGACCTGAGGCCGGAATAGCATCCCTGCTTACGCTCATGAACGCTTTCCGGCTCTGCGACCGCGAACGGTACAGCCGCGCTCGTGGCATAGCCGAGGGCGAGCGCCGTGCGCAGCGTGTCCCATCGCGTTGCCGCCGACCTACCTGAAGCGATTCATGGCGCTCTGGAAGGACTTGAAGATGCTCTCCCACGCGTCCTCGAAGCCCTTGCGCATGTCATCCCATGCCTTATCGCTGGACTGCTGGGCCTCTTTCATCTTGACCTGAGCTTCGTCGCGCTGCTTGCGCATCTCCGAGAGTTGCTGCTCATATCTGGCCCGCGCCTCCTCGCCGGCCTCCTTGGCCTTCGCCTGCATCTTGTCGATCTCGGCGTTCCAATCGTCGATCTTCGCCTTCAGCTTGGCAACGTATTCGTCCCGATCGGCCATGGCTTTCTCCTCTAGCTGCCCCGCGAGTATGCGGCGAGGGCCGGCTCGAGGACAACCCGGAGCACGAAAGCAGCATGCGGCTGAAGCTCGATATCAGCCCGGATCTCGCGGCGATGATGGCGGCGGAGATCGCTGCGGGGGAGCGAGCGGTGACGACGGCGGTGCGGGAAGCCGGCACCAGCCTCAAGACCGCGTGGCGCGGCCAGATCACCGGCGCCGGGCTGGGGCAGCGGCTGGCGAACACGATCCGCTCGGAGCAGTTCCCGAAGGGGAAGCCGAGCCTCAATGCCGCCGCACTGGTCTGGTCGAAGGCGCCGGTGATCATCGGCGCGCATGATGTGGGCCCGCTGATCCGCTCGAAGAACGGCTTCTGGCTCGCCATCCCGACCGAGGCAGCGGGCAAGTCCCTCCGCGGTGGCCGGGTCAGCCCGCGCGAGTGGGAGCGCCGCACGGGTCTGCGGCTGCGGATCGTCCACCGCCGGATGGGGCCGAGCCTGCTGGTGGCGGAGGCGCAGCTGAACACCCGCGGCCGCGCCGTAGCCTCGCGCTCAAGGACCGGCCGCGGCGTGGTCACCGTGCCGATCTTCCTGCTGGTGCCGCAGGTGAAGCTGCCGAAGCGGCTGGATCTGGCGCGGGATGCCGAGCGTGCGCATGAGGCAGTGCCGAAGCTGATCGCGGCAAGTTGGGTAGAGGGGCGCTTCTGATCAGCGGCGGGAAGGCGCCTGAAGCCGGCGCTACCGAGCCGTCCCGAACATTGGGTTGCCGGTAAACCTACCGATGAGGGGGCGTATCGCTGCGTCAATTCGCGACGCCACCCTTCTTGATAAGTCGAGGAATCCAAATCGCGCGGCGTAGCCATTGCTGCTAGTGCATGTCAAAATGGAAGCAATTCATTTACCATTCGCTCAAATAACACTATTCCATATGAGTTTATTTATTGAGTGCGATTAGGCAATCGGGGTGGAGACGCGAAGAAACTTGTGGGGGCAAGCGTTCAGCAAATTTATTCAGCAGGACGCGTGCATTGACGAGTAAAAGAAGTAGCATGTCATCAAGATACGTCGAGTCGGGTTCAAGTCCTTCTCACATTTTCGGTCGTCAGAACAGTGTCGTTCGCCTCATATGCACTGCCTCAGTCGCCATCCTAATACTCCGCTACCTGCATTGGCGGCTAACTGAGACGCTGCCGGCTCCGGAACCGAAGGCGGCTGTTGTCTGGGCCTACACGTTCCTTACGTTCGAGTTGCTGGCGGCTCTTGCCACCTTGTCGGTGCTGTTCTTCCTGTCTCGCACAAGGACCCGGCGCCAAGAGGCGATCGACAACAAGGACTGGGTCGCGCGCAACGATCCGAGCGTCGCGATACTGATCCCCACCTATAACGAGGACAGGCGCATTCTGGAGCGGTCGATCCTCGGTGCGTTGAGCCAGGATCATGCGAACTGCAGGGTGTATGTGCTCGATGACAACCGTCGCGAGTGGTTGCAGGACCTGTGCATGGAGCTGGGAGCCCGCTACCTCACCCGGAAGGACAATTCCGGTGCGAAGGCCGGCAACATGAACGCCGGCCTGAAATGGATCGAGGCAGATGGCGGGCGGCCCGAATTCATCGCGGTCCTGGATGCCGACTTCGTCGCCTTTCCGCGCTTCGTGACGCAGGCGCTTGCCCTTTTCCACGATCCGTCGGTCGGGCTCGTCCAGACGCCGCAGCATTTCTTCAACGCCGATCCGTTCCAGCATGCCTTCCGTGCATCGAACGTCATGCCGGACGAACAGCGCTTCTTTTTCGACACGATCATGCCCTCGAAGGATGCGTGGGGCACGGCCTTCTCATGCGGCACGTCCGCCATCATCCGTCAAGGCGCTCTCAAGGAGGTGGGGGGCTTCCCGACCGAAAGCGTGACCGAAGACATGCTTCTTTCCCTGAAGCTGAAGAACAAGGGATGGAAGACCGTCTACCTCGATGAGCGGCTGAGCGTGGGCCTGGCGCCTGAAGGCGTCGCCGAGTACATCACCCAGCGCGCGCGGTGGTGCCTCGGACTGATGCAGATCGCGCGTGGGCCGGTCGGTCCGTTCAGCAGGAGCCGCCTCCGCCTGATCGACCGGCTGAGCATCCTCGACGCGCTGGGGTACTGGGCGCTGACCTTTCCTTTCCGGTTTCTCTGCATCGCTGCGCCAATCGCATACTGGTTCACCGGCTGGACGGTCATCCACGCGGAGCTTTCGGAAATCGCTCTTTTTCTTCTTCCGGCGCTCGCGGCTCATGTTGTGCTGCTCGGCTGGATCTCAGGAGGACGGGTGCTGCCCATCTTGTCCGACGCAAACCAGTTCCTCGTCGCGCCGGAAGCGATAAAGAGCACGATCAAGGGTCTTGTCGCACCGTCCGGACACGCCTTCTCCGTGACGGCCAAGGGAGGAAACCGGAACCGCACGTTCATCCATTGGCCGGTGATGCGGCGGCTTCTTGTGCTGCTCACCATGACGATAGCCGGCCTCGCCTACGCGCACGCCAGTCCGTTCGCCCCGCATCTCGAAGGTGCGCCGTACTGGTTCACCGCCTTCTGGAGCGCGTACAACATTCTGATTTTGCTCGTGGCGTGCATGACCTGTATCGAGCTGCCGCGACGTGCCGATGAACGGCTTGTTGTATCGGAACCCTGCCGCCTGCACGTCGACGGGAAGTCCTACGACCTTCGCCTCAAGGATCTCTCACCAGAAGGAGCGCAACTTGCAGGCGTTTCTCCCCTTTCGGCGGGGGATGCAGCGCAGCTGGAACTGCTGGGTGAGGCGCCTCTGCGGGTTCGGATCGTCTGGAATATGCGGGCGAGCTTCGCCGTCCGGTTCACGGAGCCGCACCTGGTGCGGCGGGCCATGATCCGCAAGCTGTTTTCCGGTGCCTACGGTGCCCCGCCGCAGAACGTCCACATTCTCGCTTTGGTGAGCGCGGTCGCAAGAGGGCTGTTGAGCTATGACCGGTTCAAGACGATGATGAAGCGCTCCCCGCAGATGCTTCCGGCGGAGCCGATCGGGCAACGACCCTGGCCGTCGGATGATGCAGTTCTTCATTGCGCGGGCTCGGATGAAAGCCTTGCCCCAACGGGGACCGGAGCGGGACAAGCATCCGCAAACCGGCTAACGCCTGCGGCATGAGGAAACGTGGCATCGCAGCGTGGGCGATCCGACGGCACAAGCTGGTGACGACTGACACCGGCCAAGCCGCGAATGCGTGGCCGGGAGCCTCCGTGCTGCATGTTGGCCTTCTTTGTAAGCTGGGCCTCTGCATCACTTTCCGCTACGCCCGAAGCGCGCTCGCAAAGGGCGTGCTTCGGAAGAGCATGCCTCCCGGAAAGACGGGAGGAGGACGTTCCGTCCTGATCAGATCGGATGGCCGCTAGGCCGCTTAAGCAGATCCTTGACCAGTCTTCCCGACTCGGTCGGCGTCTGCCAGTCCGGCGCGATAAGGGCCGGCTGCCAGTAGGGGTTCCAGCACCAGGCTGTCCACGACAGCGCGAAACGCTGCAGAAAGCACTCTGAGAACATCCTTCCAAAGCCTTCGGCAGAACCCGTCAAGTGGTCGTGCCTATGTCCAAAGCCCCACTCGGTCACGAAGACGTTCTGCGACGCCGGCAGCCAATCCAGCCGCTGCTCGAGTTCCTGGACGCTTCCTCCGGCGGTACCTGGATAGACGTGCCAGGAATATCCCGTCCGCTCGTCAGCAAGAGGATTCTCCCTGACACCGGTCAAGTCGGACGCCCAGCTCCCACCCGTGGCCAGGATCCTGTTCTTGGCGTGCCGGCGGATCCGCTTGATGATCTCGACCCATATCGGCCGCAGCTCTTGCCAGTCGACCCCGGGTTTGCTCGTGCCGCCAGGAGCGACATGGTCTGCTCCCAAACGCACCGGTTCGTTCCAAATCTCAAAAATGATCGAGTCGTCGGATGCGTATCGACGCGCGGCTTGGTTCCAGAAATCGTGCGCAAGCGACAAATCCGTCGCGTAGCTTCGCTCGGGCATGCCCCAATAGCTGGGCGGCCCTTCTTCGGGGCCGTCGGGCCAGCCGATGGCATGCCAGACGATGATCACGGACAGGCCTGCGCGCCTTGCGCCGGCTACTTCGTCGTCCAGGCGCGCCAAGACCTCATGACCGCGGTTGAGCCAGACGCCTGGATGAACGCTCAAGCGCACCACGCTGGCACCCCAATCTTCCGCCAGTCTTGTGTAGTCGGAGGGCGGCCGCTGCGAACGCGAGAGCACCGCGTCGCCCACGGCCACGCCCCGAAGCGGCTGCCAGTGGCGGGCGGATGCGCGGCGAAGATCATGCAGCGTCTCACACGGAGGGATCGCGTTAGCCGCTCCGGCGTCTGCGGCTAACGCATAAGGTGCCGTGGTGGCGAAAACAGCCAAGCCGCGGAGGAATGATCGCCTCGTGCCTGTTGCTCTGCGCGTGGTTCTTGCTCGTAACAAAGAAAGGATGCTCCCGGGGCCGGTTCGAATGGCTCGGACGGTTCGCGACCAGAGCATATTCGACCACGGGAAACTTAATCGCATCCGAAAATGTGCGGCCGGCGCATGCAGGCGAAACCCGGCGGCTGTCCATGGCATAGGAGGACCTCCTCCCGGCGCCGGACGAACGGTGATCATGGGCCGACTGCGGCAGTCGCGCAGCGTAGGAGGCACCAAGGCACGATGCAAACGACCCGCGAAACCATCAGGGCAATCGCTTGAAGTGACAGAAGGTGGATTTCCGGAGGGAGTTTCGTGTGAATCTATGGGGGCCTCGGCAACGCGAGGTGCTCCATGGCCAGCCCGTCCCTTCTTGACCACTTCTC
>SKOX01000215.1 GCA_007119835.1 Paracoccaceae bacterium | reverse complement strand
GACGAGCCGCGCCCGGAGCCGCGCCCGCGCGGCGGCGACAGCAGCTTCGGCACAACCCCGCTGCTGCGCCCCGTGCCCCGCGGCGGGCCAGGGGACAGGAAGTAGCCGACCCGCGCCGGACGCGGAGCCGGGCGGCAGGCGCGTTACATCATGACACCGTCGCAGACATGCACGCTCGCGTCCGTCGCCCGCCGCGCCACCTCGTGCGGGAAGTCGACAAGCAACTGCGCCTCGACCACCGGCAGGCAGCGGGCGAAATGCTCGGCCTCCTCGTGCGAAAGCCAGTCGTCGGGCCGGATCGCTTGCCACACCCGTTCGGCCGCGTCACGCTCGCCTGCGTCGCAGAGATCGTCGATGCGCTCGAAGGCCGCCTCGTGCCGCTCTTCGATCGCAACCAGCCGGGCTTCGATCTCGTCGAGGTCGATGGCGTCGGCAAGGCAGTCCTCGAGCGCGTCGAGCGCCGCCTCCAGCGCCGGCTCGAATTCCTCGCCGGCGGCGTCCCCGGCCCCGGCCGCCACGCCGGCGGCCACCAGGCCCAGGATGCCGAACCGCCGTGCAGCCTGCCCGCCCCTCGCGGCGAGAAGCGAAGCGCCGCACACCAGCGCCACCTTCAGCGCGTCCCGCCGAGATCGAGGGCGAGGGCGTGCACCCGCTCCTCGAGTTCGCCCGCCAGCACGCGGTGCACGGCCCGGCTGCGCTCGACCCGTCCCATGTCGTCGAAGGCCGCGGCGCGCATCACCACGCGGAAATGCGTCTCGCCGCCCTCGCGCCAGCCGGAGTGGCCGCGATGCTGCTCGCTCTCGTCGATGACCTCCAGGCGCGCCGGCGCGAAGGCCGCAGCGAGCTTCTCCTGGATCGTCTCTGCCATGGCCGCCATCACTTTGTCCTCCACACGTACTGTCAAGGCTTGGTTAGGCGAATATAGACACTAAAATCAACGCTCCGAGTCGCAAGTGACGGATCCCGGTCGAGATGCGCCGCCAAACACCCTTCGAGTTCGACATGTCAGTTTCGGCCGACAAGCGGCGGCGCCAGCGCTCGCGCGGGATGTCGGGGGCGGTCGAGACCAGCGCGCGGGGCTGCGACAAGCCGGGCTGCGGCAAGCCCGGCAAGTTCCGCGCGCCGAAGTCGCCGGACCACCTCGACGACTACTGGTGGTTCTGCCTCGACCACGTGCGCGAGTACAACCAGCGCTGGAACTTCTTCGAGGGCTGCTCCGACGAGGAGCTCGAGCACCAGTTCGCCGCCGACCGGGTCTGGGAGCGCCCGACCCGGCCGCTGCGCGACACCGTCGAGGGCCGCGGCCACTGGCCGCATGCCGAAGGCCGCGCCTGGGCGCGGTTCGGGCTGAACGATCCCATGGACCTGCTGGGCGACAAGGCCACGCTCAATCCCGGCCGCGCGCAGGAGCGGGCCACCCGGCTCGAACGCCGGCTGCCACCGACCGAGCGGCGGGCGCTCGAGATCCTCGACGCCCGCGACCTCGCGACCAAGGCCGAGATCCGCAAGCAGTACAAGGCCCTGGTCAAGGACCTCCACCCCGACATGAACGGCGGCCGCCGGGACGACGAGGCCCGCCTCGCCGAGGTGGTCTGGGCGTGGGAGCAGATCCGCGCGAGCCGCAGCGTTCCCGACTGAGGGCTCCGCTTCCGGCGGCTCCGGCGCCGTGCTCCTCGGCGGGGCGCGAGGCCCCGCACTCGTCGCCCGGGCCGCCGCTTGGGCGGCGGCGGGACCAGCCCCCACGGCCGGGCATCACCCCGCCGACTTGCACACCCTCCCGATTTGCGACACATACCCACCCTGATCCGTGCCCCTTGCCGCCCGGGGGCGCCCGCGAGAGGTGGAGTAAGACCATGGCCGACGGCGCGCTCGAACAGCCTCAGGAACCCACCGTCACCTATTCGGTGCGCGAGCTCTTCGGCATCGACACCGACATGACGATCAGAGGCTTCGCGGAGCCTTCGGAGCGCGTGCCGGACATCGACCCGACTTACCGCTTCGAGCCGGACACGACGCGGGCGATCCTCGCGGGGTTTGCCCACAACCGCCGGGTGATGATCCAAGGCTACCACGGCACGGGCAAGTCGACCCACATCGAGCAGGTCGCCGCCCGGCTCAACTGGCCCTGCGTGCGGGTCAACCTCGACAGCCACATCTCCCGCATCGACCTGATCGGCAAGGATGCCATCAAGCTCCGCGACGGCGTGCAGGTCACGGAGTTCCAGGAGGGGATCCTGCCCTGGTGCCTGCGCAACCCGGTCGCGATCTGCTTCGACGAGTACGACGCGGGACGCCCCGACGTGATGTTCGTGATCCAGCGCGTGCTCGAGGTCGACGGCAAGCTGACGCTCCTCGACCAGAACAAGGTGATCCGGCCGCATCCCTACTTCCGCCTCTTCGCGACGGCGAACACCGTTGGCCTCGGCGACACCACCGGCCTCTACCATGGCACCCAGCAGATCAACCAGGGCCAGATGGACCGCTGGTCGATCGTGGTCACGCTCAACTACCTCGAGCATGACGCCGAGGCGGAGATCGTGCTCGCCAAGCATCCCGAATACCGCACGCCGGAGGGCCGCAAGACCGTGAGCCGGATGGTGACCGTCGCCGACCTTACCCGGGCGGCGTTCATGAACGGCGACCTCTCCACCGTGATGAGCCCGCGCACCGTGCTCGCCTGGGCGGAGAATGCGCGGATCTTCGGGGACATCGGCTTCGCCTTCCGGCTCACCTTCCTCAACAAGTGCGACGAGCTCGAGCGCCAGACGGTGGCCGAGTTCTACCAGCGCTGCTTCGACAAGGAGCTGCCCGAGAGCGCGGTCTCGGTCAGCCTCGGCTGAGCCTTGGGCAAGCCCGACAACCCCGCCGACCCGTTCAAGAAGGCGCTCGCCGAGGCGACGAAGGCGCTTGCCGGCGACCGCGAGCTGCAGGTGGGCTATTCGGTCGATCCGCCGGGCGTGTCGAACCAGGCCATGCGGCTGCCGCAGATCACCCGGCGCATGACGCGCGAGGAGGTCCTGCTCGCGCGCGGCACGGCAGACGCCTACGCGTTGCGCCACCGCTTCCACGACGATGCGACGCACCGCCGCTACGCACCGCGGGGCGAGACCGCCTCCGCCCTCTTCGAGGCGATGGAGACCGCGCGCTGCGAGGCGATCGGCGCGCGGGCCATGCCCGGAACCGCGGGCAACATCGAGGCGAAGATAGCCGAGGAGGCCCGCCGCCTCGGCTATGCCGAGATCACCGACCCCGAGCGCGCGCCGCTCGCCGCCGCCGCGGGCTACCTCGTGCGCCAGATGGCCACGGGGCGGCCGCTGCCGAAGGGTGCCGACAACGTGCTCGGGCTCTGGCGCGACCATCTCGAGCGGGCGGCGGGCACGAGCCTCGAGGATCTCGGCGCGTCCCTCGACGACCAGCGGGCCTTCGCCCGCCTCGCCCGGCAGGTCATCGAGCATCTCGGCTACGGCGAGCAGCTTGGCGAGGACCCCGACGCGGATGAGGCCGAGCCCGAGGAGGCCGAGCCCGAGGCCGACGAGCAGCCCGAGGAGGCCGGCGACGAGGGCGACGACCAGAGCGACCGGGGCGAGAGTGACCAGGGGGCGGACGATGCCGCCTCCGACGCGCGGCCGGACCCCGCCGAGATGCAGGCGATGGTCGACGCCGACCCGGACGCGGATCTCGGCGACGAGGTCGAGATCGAGGACACGGAGGCCGCGCCGCCGCCCGCGCCGCATTCCGACGCCGATCCCGAGTACAAGGTCTACACCACGCGCCACGACGAGGAGATCCGCGCCGAAGACCTCGCCGACACGCTCGAGCTCGAGCGGCTGCGCGGCTATCTCGACCAGCAGCTCGAGCCGCTCAGGGGCGCGGTGTCGCGGCTCGCCAACCGGCTGCAGCGCCGGCTCCAGGCCAAGCAGAACCGCGCCTGGGAGTTCGACCTCGAGGAGGGCACCTTGGACGCCGGCCGCCTCGCCCGCGTGGTCGCCAATCCGATGACGCCGCTCTCCTTCAAGGTCGAGCGCGACACCGACTTCCGCGACACGGTGGTGACGCTGCTGATCGACAACTCGGGCTCGATGCGCGGGCGGCCGATCTCGATCGCGGCGATCTGCGCCGACGTCATGGCCCGCACGCTGGAGCGCTGCCAGGTCAAGGTCGAGATCCTCGGCTTCACCACCCGCGCCTGGAAGGGCGGGCAGGCGCGCGAGACCTGGCTCGCCGACGGCCGGCCGCCGCGGCCGGGGCGGCTCAACGACCTGCGCCACATCGTCTACAAGTCGGCCGACGCGCCGTGGCGGCGGGCGCGGATCAGCCTCGGGCTGATGATGAAGGAGGGGCTGCTCAAGGAGAACATCGACGGCGAGGCGCTGGAGTGGGCGCACCGCCGGCTCCGCGGCCGCACCGAGGCGCGCCGCATCCTCATGGTGATCTCGGACGGCGCGCCGGTCGACGACTCCACCCTTTCGGTCAACCCGGCCAACTTCCTCGAGAAGCACCTGCGCGACGTCATCGCGATGATCGAGCGCCGCAGTCCGGTGGAGCTGATCGCCATCGGCATCGGCCACGACGTCACGCGCTACTATTCCCGCGCCGTGACGATCACCGACGTGGAGCAGCTCGCCGGCGCGATGACCGAGCAGCTCGCCGCGCTCTTCGACAACGATCCCGCGCGCGGCGCCCGCGGCGAGCACGGCCGCCGGCGCCGCGGCTGAAGCCCGAGGGGGCGGCACGGCGTCCTTTCCGAACGAGACAATCGGATCGAGCCGTCGGGCAGGCTGGGCCCGGCGGACGGCGACGGCCCGGCCGCCGTTGACCCACGGCGCGTTTCGTCGGAAACAGGCGCGACCCGCCCGTGCCCCTCGCGAGACTGCACATCATGTATCAGGATTTTGCCCGGCGGACGACGCCGGAGACCGGCCCCGCGCGCCTCGCCGCCTTGCGTGAGGCGATGGCCCGCGAGGCGCTCGACGGCTTCCTCGTGCCCCGGGCCGACGCCCATCAGGGAGAGACGGTGGCGCCGCGCGACGAGCGCCTCGCTTGGCTGACCGGCTTCACCGGATCGGCCGGGATCGCCGCCGCCACCGCCGACCGGGCGGTGGTCTTCGTCGACGGCCGCTACCGGCTGCAGGTGGCGGCCGAGGTCGACGGCGCCGCGTTCGAGGTCGGCCACATTCCGAAGGAGAAGCTTTCCGACTGGCTCGCCGGCGCGCTTTCCGCCGGCGCCCGGGTCGGCTTCGACCCCTGGCTGCACACGACCGGGCAGATCGAGGCGCTCGAGAAGGCGCTCGGCGAGCAGGGCATCGCGCTCGTGCGGACGACGAACCTCGTCGACCGCATATGGACCGACCAGCCGCCGCCGCCCGCCGCTCCCGCCCGCGTCCACCCGGAGCGCTTCGCCGGCCGGTCCTCCGCCGACAAGCGGGCGGAGCTCGGGCGCGCGCTCGCGGACAAGGGGCTCGCGGCCGCCGTGCTCACCCTGCCCGACTCGATCGCCTGGCTGCTGAACATCCGCGGCGCGGACATCCCGCGGACGCCGGTCATGCTCGCCTTCGCGATCCTGCGCGCGGACGGCGGCGTCAGCCTGTTCTGCGATCCGGCCAAGATCGGCGAGGCGGTGCGCGCCCATCTCGGCGCGGATGTGGAGGTCGAGCCGCCCGACGCGCTCGGCTCCGCCCTCGACGCGCTCGCCGGCCGCGTCGCGCTCGACCGGGATGCGGCCCCGGTCTGGATCGCCGACCGCCTTGCCGCCACGGAAGCGGTCGAGCGGGTCTGGATGCGCGATCCCTGCATCCTGCCCAAGGCGACGAAGACCGAGGCGGAGCTTGCCGGCGCCCGCGCGGCGCACCTGCGCGACGGCGCGGCGATGGCGGAATTCCTCGCCTGGCTCGACCGCACCGCGCCCGACGGCGGCCTGACCGAGATCGACGTCGTCCGCCGGCTCGAGGCGGCGCGGCGCGGCACCGGGCTGCTGCAGGACATCGCGTTCGACACGATCTGCGGCGCAGGCTCCGACGGGGCGATCGTGCATTACCGGGTCAGCGAGGCGACCGATCGGCCGGTGCGGCCCGGCGAGCTGCTCCTCGTCGACTCCGGCGGGCAATACGCCGACGGCACCACCGACATCACCCGCACGCTCGCCGTCGGCACCGCCGACGCAGCCGCGATCCGCCCGTTCACGCTGGTCCTGAAGGGCATGATCGCCATGTCGCGGCTGCGCTGGCCGGAGGGGCTCGCCGGGCGGGACCTGGACGCCATCGCGCGTGTCGCTCTCTGGCGGGCGGGCCTCGACTACGACCACGGCACCGGGCACGGCGTCGGCAGCTTCCTCGGCGTCCACGAGGGGCCGCAGGGTCTGTCGCGGCGCTCGACCGAGCCGCTCAGGCCCGGCATGATCGTGTCGAACGAGCCGGGCTACTACCGCGAGGGCGCCTTCGGCATCCGCATCGAGAACCTGCTGGCCGTGACGCCGCCGGAGACGCCGGAAGGCGGCGACCGGCCGATGCTCGGCTTCGAGACGCTCACCCTCGTGCCGATCGACACGCGCCTCGTCGATCCCGCGCTGCTCGACGCGGACGAGCGGGCCTGGCTCGACGACTACCACGCCCGGGTGCGCGCCGCACTCGAGCCGCTGGTGGAGGCCGGGACGCGGGACTGGCTCGCCCGCGCCTGCGCGCCTTTGGTCGGATGAGCCGCCACCCCGGCGCACTGGACGCGGCGGGGTGGCGTGACAGATAGGGAGGGGATCCAGACAAGGAGGTCCGCCGCATGGAGAGCCGCATCGCCGTTCATCCTGCCGAGGGAACATGGGTCGTCCGCGCCGGCGGCGCCGTCCTGGGCGAGTCCACCCGCGCGCTCGAGCTCGTCGAGAACGGGCACGAGCCGGTCATCTACTTCCCGCGCGAGGATCTCGCGATGGCCTTCCTCGAGCCGTCCGAGACCCACACCCGCTGCCCGTTCAAGGGCGACGCCACCTACTGGAACATCGCGGCGAAGAGCGGGACGATCCGCGACGCGGGCTGGTCCTACGAGGAGCCGGTCCCCAGCGCCGAACCGATCGCTGGGCATATCGCCTTCTATCCGGACCAGGTCGCCGTCGAGCGGGTCTAGCCGGTCATCAGCGCCCGCGCCGCCGCCCGCGCCTCGTCGGTGATCACGTCGCCGGCGAGCATGCGGGCGATCTCCTGCTCGCGCGCGGACGGATCGAGCCGCAGGATGTCGGTGCGCAGGCCGCCCCGCCCGTCGCTCTTGCCGACCAGCCAGTGGTGCGCGCCGCGGGCCGCCACCTGCGGCGAGTGGGTGACGACCAGCACCTGCGCGTGGCCGGCAAGATCGGCGAGCCTCCGGCCGACCGCGTCGGCCGTGGCGCCGCCGACGCCGCGGTCGATCTCGTCGAAGACGATGGTGAGGCCCTCGCCGCGGCCGGTCAGGCAGACCTTGAGCGCGAGCATCAGCCGGCTGAGCTCGCCGCCCGAGGCGACGCGGCTGATCGGCCCCGGTGGCAGACCGCGGCCGGTGGCGATCGTGAAGGTCACGGCGTCGGCGCCGTCCGGGCCGGGATCGCCCGCCAGCACCTCGGTGACGAAGCGGGCGCCGCCGAGCTTCAGCGGCGCGAGTTCCTCGGCCATCCGCACATCGAGGCGCCCCGCCGCCTCCCGCCGCAGCGCCGTCAGCGACGCGGCAGCGGCGTCGTAGGTCGCGCGGGCCGCCGCGCAGGCGCGCTGCCGCTCGGCGATAGCCTCCTCGCCCGCGTCGAGCG
>SKOX01000362.1 GCA_007119835.1 Paracoccaceae bacterium | reverse complement strand
TCGCGAAGAGCGGCGCGATCGCGCGCAGCGACGCGCTCCTGCGCATCGAGCCGCTGGCGCTCATCGAGCATCTGCATCCGGCGGTGGCCCCAGGCGCGCGGCGGGACGTCTTCGGCCGCGGCATCCCGGCGAGCCCGGGCGCCGCGTCGGGCCGGCTCTACTTCACCGCCGAGGACGCGCAGGCGGCGGCGGCGCAGGACGAGCCGGGCATTCTGGTGCGGACGGAGACCGGGCCGGACGACATCCGCGGCATGCATGCGGCCCGGGGGGTTCTGACGCTGCGGGGCGGCATCACCAGCCATGCCGCCGTGATCGCGCGCGGCATCGGCGTGCCCTGCGTGGTCGGCGCGGGCGAGATCCGGCTCGATCCCGCCGCGCGGCTGCTGACGGCGCCCGACGGACGGGTCTTCCCCGAGGGCGCGATCGTGACGCTCGACGGCACTTCGGGCGAGGTGCTGGCGGGCGCGCCGGCGCTCATCCCGCCCTCGCTTGACGGCGCCTTCATCGAGCTGCTCGACTGGGCGGACGAAGCCCGGCGGCTCGGGGTGCGCGCGAACGCCGACACCGCGCACGAGGCCCGCGTCGCGCGCGAGTTCCGCGCCGACGGCATCGGCCTCTGCCGCACCGAGCACATGTTCTACGAGGCCGAGCGCATCACGGTGATGGGCGAGATGATCCTCGCCGACACGCCCGAGGAGCGGCGCGCGGCGCTCGAACGGCTGTTGCCGATGCAGCGGGCCGATTTCGAGGAGATCTTCGCGATCATGGCGGGGCGGCCGGTGACGATCCGGCTGCTCGACCCGCCGCTGCACGAGTTCCTGCCCCGGAGCGAGGAGGCGATGCGCGGGCTCGCCGACGCCACCGCGCTCACCCTCGAGCAGGTGCGGGCGCGCGCCGCCGCGCTCGCCGAGTTCAACCCGATGCTGGGCCTGAGGGGCGTGCGGCTCGGCATCACCATTCCCGAGATCTACGAGATGCAGGCCCGCGCGATCTTCGAGGCGGCGGTGGCGGTCGGGCGGGGCGGCGGCGCGCCGGTGGTGCCGGAGATCATGATCCCGCTCGTCTCGGCGAACCGCGAGGTCGAGCTGGTGAAGGCCCGCGTCGACGCCGTGGCGCGGGAGGTCGAGGCGGAGACCGGCCTGCGGCCCGACTACCGGATCGGCGTCATGGTCGAGACGCCGCGCGCGGCGCTGCGGTCGGGCGACCTTGCGGCGTCCTCGTCCTTCCTGTCCTTCGGGACGAACGACCTCACGCAGATGACGTACGGGTTGAGCCGCGACGACGCCGGCCGGTTCATGCGGGCCTACGTCGCGCACGGCGTCTTCGTCGAGGACCCGTTCCACTCGCTCGACCTCGAGGGGGTGGGCGAGCTCATGCTGATCGCGGCCAGCCGGGGACGGGCGCGAAACCCGTCGCTGACGCTCGGCCTCTGCGGCGAGCATGGCGGCGATCCGCCCTCGGTCCGGTTCTGCAAGCTCGCCGGGTTCGACTACGTCTCGTGCTCGCCCTATCGGGTGCCGATCGCACGCCTGGCCGCGGCACAGGCGACGATCCTCGCCGAGGCGGAGCGGGACGCGTGAGGGGCGTGCCCGCCGATCTTGCCGCCCTGCGCGCCGGGGGCAAGTCCGCGCTCGCCCGCACGCTGACGGCGCTCGAGACCCACGAGGACGACCCGGCGCTCGTCAGGCTGCTGGACGAGGCCTGGGGGGCGCCCACCGGCATCGCGCTGGGGCTGACCGGGCCGCCGGGGGTGGGAAAGTCCACGCTGACGAGCGCCTTTGTTGCCCGACTCAGGGCCCGCGACCGGACGGTCGGGGTGGTGGCGGTCGATCCCTCGTCCCGGCGCTCGGGAGGCGCGCTTCTCGGCGACCGGACGCGCATCGAGACCGATCCCGAGGACCAGGGCGCCTTCCTGCGGTCCATGGCGGCGCGCGACCGGCTGGGCGGGCTCTCCGACCTCACCTTTCCGGCGGTGGCGCTGATGCGGGCGCTCTTCGACTGGGTGATCGTCGAGACCGTCGGCGTCGGTCAGTCCGAAACCGACGTGGCCGACGTGGCCGATCTCGTCGTCTTCTGCGCCCAGCCCGGCTCGGGCGACGCGCTCCAGTTCATGAAGGCCGGGATCATGGAGGTGCCCGACGTGGTGCTGGTGACAAAGGGCGATCTCGGGGCGCCGGCCGAGCGGGCGGCGACAGACCTGAAAGGTGCCCTGTCGCTCGCGGCAGAGGGCGAGGCGGTGCCGGTGGCTGTCGTCTCCGCCGCAACCGGTGCGGGCGTCGATGCGGCGATCGCGGCGATAGAGGCGGCGTGCGCGGCGCGCGGGTCCAGCGGGTTCATCGGGCTGCGGCGGGCCGAACAAGCCGCGGCCTGGGGGCGGGCGCGGCTCCGCGACTCGTTCGGGCGCGAGGGCACGGCGCTGCTCGACACAACCCACACGAGAAACAACGCACCCTTCGCGGATCTCGCGGCGCAACGCGCGGCCCTGCGACACGCGCTTGAGAAGGTCCGGCAAAGCCTCTGACTTTGCGGCCCATTCGCCCCCGCAACATGGATGCTGCAATGCGGCATTGAGCAGGAATCTGCCTATACCATTGCGACCGATAGACTTTCTGCCGCCGCCTGGTGCACACCCTTCGGGAAGCAAGGCGCAGGTGTAACACCGACGTCACGGGCCCAGACGGTCCGGCCACACGATCGAGAGGGACATCATGCAGAGTGACAAGAGGCGTGCGCCATGCGGATGGCGTGCGGCGGCGGCAGGCTTGTGCGCCGCGCTCCTTCTGGCCAGCGGCGCCGAGGCGACGGAGCCGAACGGCGTGCCCGAGGAGGTCTCGCTGATCATCGGGCACGAGCGGCAGACACTTGAGACCGTCGGCGCGAGCCGGATTGCCGCGCTCACCAAGCAGACGGTCACGCCGCAGCCGCGGCCGGCGCGGGTCGAGGACATCGACGCCGGGGCGCTGTCGGGAAGCCTGACCTTCGCCGCCCTCGACCGCATGCCAGGCGTGACGGGCGACGGCGAATGGCGCTGCCTCGCCGAAGCCATCTACTACGAGGCGCGGGGCGAACCGCTGCAGGGCCAGATCGCGGTGGCCGAGGTCGTGCTCAACCGTGTCGACAGCCGGCGATATCCCAATTCGGTCTGCGGCGTTACCCGCCAGGGCGTCGGCAACGGCCGCGCCTGCCAGTTTTCCTACGCCTGCAACGGCCAGCCCGAGCGCATGGCGAACCGCGGGCCGCGCGAACGCTCCGAAAAGCTCGCCGCGATCATGATCGCCGGCCGTGAGCGGAGCGTGACCGACGGCGCGACGCACTTCCACGCGACCTATGTGCGCCCCGGCTGGGCGCGGCAGTACGTGCGCACCGCGGCGATCGGCGCCCACATCTTCTACCGGCCAGGCACGCGCGTCGCGAGCAACTGAGACGGCGGGACGAACAACGAGACCGGGCTGACCGAAGGCCGGCAAACTAGTGACTGGCTCCGCCTCGCGGCGGGGCCGCTTTTCTTTCAGTAAGCAGGTCGCGTTCGCCGACGGTCAATCCGCGAAATTCTGCACGAGGTAGACGTCGCCGCAGCCGGGTCCGGCCGGGTCGATGCCGAGCCCGCTGCCCATCCGCCGGAAGTCTCGCCTGAGCATCGACTCGCGGTGTTTGGGCGAGTCGTTCCATCGCTGCACCGCCGCACGCGCCAGCGTCGCGTAGGTGTGCAGCGGCACGGTTTCGCGCGTATCGGCATAGGTAAAGCGGCATCCGTCCGACGGGATCGCGATCGGGCGACCCGCGAGGCGGTAGAGCTTCTCCATCCCGATGTTCTCGCCGGCCGTCCGGTAGCGCACGCCCTGCCGGTCCATCCGCTGGACAAGCCGGCCCTGGCCCTCGACGGGAAGCCTGTGGCTGTGCATGCGCAGGTGGGCCATGTTCGCGGCGTGCCCCTGCGCCGCACGGAAGAGCCTGGCGTCGGCGCGGAGAGGCGGTCGGCCGTTCTGCGCGCGCAGGCGGTTGACGTAGACGAGCACAGCCTCGTCGAAGAGCCCGGCATCGAGCGCGCCGGGCGACAGCGGCTTGTGAAAACGCGAGGGCAGCGAGGGATCGTCTGCCGCCGCCGCGCCCGCCAGTCCCGCGCTGCCTGGCCGCTCCGCCGGCGTGCTGCACGCCGCGAGCGCCGTCGCCGCGGCCAGGATCACCCAAGCTGCGCGCATCGGCCTCCTCCCGTTCCCTACCTGTTCCGGCGATAAGGTTCACAGCAGGAAGTTGCCGGGCGGTTAATCCTTGCAGGCACCGCTCCGAAGATGGTTAACGCCCAGTGCGCTCTCCCGTGGCAGGGCGCGAAACGAAAGCGGCTGGACGCCCCCTCCTGGCTTTGATAGACGCTGCGGGCGTTCCGCATGGTCCGGCGTAGCTCAGCGGTAGAGCAGTTGACTGTTAATCAATTGGTCGCAGGTTCGAATCCTGCCGCCGGAGCCAAAAAAGCCCCAAATCGCAATAGCCTAGCAAAGTGACGCCCGAGAGCGTTGTCGGCGCTATCGCTTCGGGGAAACGCTGGGGGAACAGGCCCGCCGGGCCTCCAGCCATGCCCGCCGGCCCTCCCGCATCTTCAAAAGCGAGTCAGCCCCGCGCGCCCGGCGGGTTGCCCATCGGGCCTTGCCGGCGCAGGACGTGCAGAACCGCGTCGCCGGGGTGGTGGTGGTGATCGTGGTGCCGCAGCCCTCGCAAGGGCGAGACGTGGCTTTGCGGGCCTTCACGGCGACCCAGTAGCATTTCCGGCTGCAATACGCCTTGAACGGCTTTGCGGCCTTGAGCGGGGTGTCGCACGTCTTGCACGTCAGCCCGGCCCGACGCGCGGCTCGGGGCTGGCCTACCAGACCCGCGACGTGGTGCAGGCGATGCAGCGCGACGCGGGGATCCCGCTCAAGGAGCTGCGCGCCGACGGCGGGGCGTCGGTCAACGGCTGGCCGATGCAGTTCCAGGCCGATATCCTCGGCGTACCGGTGGAGGTGCCGCGGGTGAGCAAGACGACGGCGCTCGGCTCGGCCTATCTCGCGGGGCTTGCCACCGGCTACTGGGAGAGCCGCGACGAGCTCGACGCCAGGTGGGAGCTCGCGCATCGCTCCGAGCCGAAGATGCCGGAGGGCGAGCGCGAGCGGCTCTACCGGCGCTGGGGCAAGGCGCTGGAGCGGGCGCGGGGCTGGGCGCTCGACGACGACGACGAGTGACGGGAGGGGAGCATTGGCCGAGCACATGAACAGGGACGCCTATCTCGCGCAGCTGCGGGAGGCGCCGGAATACTGGGACATGGTCGTGATCGGCGGCGGCGCGACCGGCCTCGGCACCGCGCTCGAGGCTGCGGCGCGCGGCTACCGGACGCTGCTCCTCGAGCAGGACGACTTCGCCAAGGCGACGTCGAGCCGGTCGACCAAGCTCGTGCACGGCGGCGTGCGGTATCTCCAGCAGGGCAACGTCTCGCTGGTGATGGAGGCGCTGAGGGAGCGCGGCCGGCTGCTCGCCAACGCGCCGCACATCGCCCACAACCAGCGCTTCATCGTGCCGGTCTACGACTGGTGGGAGGGGCCGTTCTACGGCGTCGGCATGAAGCTCTACGACCTGCTCGCCGGCAAGCTCGGGCTCGGGCCGTCGAAGGTGCTCTCGCGCGAGGAGACGCTGAAGATGCTGCCGAACATCGAGGCGCGCGGCCTCAGGAACGGCGTGATCTACTATGACGGCCAGTTCGACGACGCGCGCCTCGCGATCAACCTTGCCCAGACCATCGCCGAGAAGGGCGGCGTGCCGCTCAACTACATGAAGGTCACCGGGCTGAAGAAGCGCGGCGGCACCGTCGCGGGCGTGCGGGCGACGGACGTCGAGACCGGCACCGAGTACGAGTTCGACGCCCGCGTCGTGGTCAACGCGACGGGCATCTTTTCCGACGACATCCGCCAGCTCGACGATCCCGGCGAGGAGCGGCTGATGCAGCCGAGCCAGGGCGTGCACCTGGTGCTCGACGGGTCGTTCCTGCAGGGCGACACCGCGATCATGGTGCCGAAGACCGCCGACGGGCGGGTGCTGTTCGCCGTGCCGTGGCACGGGCGGACGATCGTCGGGACCACCGACACCGAGATCCCCGACCACCCGCTCGAGCCGCGGGCGCGGCCGGAGGAGATCGCGTTCCTGCTCGACCACGCCGCGATCTATCTCGCGCGCGATCCCTCTCCCGCCGACGTGCTCAGCGTCTATTGCGGCGTGCGCCCGCTGGTGCGCTCGCCCGGCGACAAGGGG
The DNA here is from genome assembly GCA_007119835.1 of Paracoccaceae bacterium. GTDB lineage: Bacteria > Pseudomonadota > Alphaproteobacteria > Rhodobacterales > Rhodobacteraceae > Amaricoccus. Next base: position 1,496 of record SKOX01000362.1, on the reverse strand, counting down.
ACGGCGGCGCTGGCGCGGGACCATGTGCTGATGATCGCCAAGTCGAACCTCGTGACCATCACCGGCGGCAAGTGGACGACCTACCGCAAGATGGCCGAGGACACGGTGGACACGGCGGCGCTGGTGGCGGGGCTCGACGAGCGGCCGACGCCGACGATCAACCTGCGCCTGCACGGCTGGCTGAAGAACCCGGGCGGCGCGGAGGCGGACGGCGGCGGGCTCCTGTCGCTCTACGGCTCGGACGAGCCGGCGGTGCGGCGGGTGATGCGGGAAGGCGAAGGCTGGGACGCGCCGATGGGCGACGGGCTGCCCTACTTCCTCGGCGAGGCCGCCTGGGCGGCGCGGCGCGAAATGGCGCGGACCGTCGAGGACGTGCTGTCGCGGCGCACCCGCTCGCTGCTCCTCGACGCGCGGGCGAGCGTCGCGGCGGCGCCGGCGGTCGCGGCGATCCTCGCCAAGGAGCTGGGCCGCGACGCCGCGTGGCAGGAGGCGCAGGTCGTGGCCTACCGCGACGTGGCCGACGGCTACATCCTGAAATAGCGCAACTCGCCCGCAGAAGGCGAGGCGGCGGCAGGTCCACCGCTTGGAGGGAGGCAAGCGCCAGAGATCACCCGCCGCCGCTTCGTCGCCGGCGCGGCGGCGACCGGCGCCGCCCTCGGCCTCGCCCCGCCTGCCCGCTCCCAGGCAGACCGGCTCGGCGCCGCGCGGCGCTGGGCGGAGGTCGAGTTCCGCCCCTCGACCCTCGACGTCGACGCGCGCATGGCGGAGATGGAGTTCTTCATCCGCGCCGCCGCCGGCCTGCGCGAGCGCCGCATCTTCGTGATGTCCGAGGCGATCCGCACCCACGAATACGAGGCGCGCGTGCTCGCCCGCGCCTTCTTCGAGATCACCGGGATCGAGGTGATCCAGGACGTCGTCCACGAGGGCGAACTGATCAACCGCCTCCAGCTCCAGCGCCGGTCGGGCCGCAACTTCTACGACGCCTACATCAACGACTCCGACCTGATCGGCACGCATTTCCGCTATGGTGGCGTCGTGCCGATCGACGCGCTGATGGCGGACGAGGCGACGACCCTGCCGACGCTCGATCTCGACGACTTCATAGGCACCGACTTCACGACCGGGCCGGACGGCACGCTCTACCAGTTGCCCGACCAGCAATTCGCCTCGCTCTACTGGTTCCGCCAAGACTGGTTCCGGCGCGAGGACCTCAGGGCGCGGTTCCGCGAGCGCTACGGCTACGAGCTCGACGTGCCGGTGAACTGGCGGGCCTACGAGGACATCGCCGCCTTCTTCACCGAGGACGTGCGCGAGATCGACGGCGTGCGCGTCTGGGGCCACATGGATTACGGCGCGCGCGACCCCTCGCTGCAATGGCTGAGCTGGCCCCCGTTTCCCTGGACATCCATTTGTCGAAGGACGACCGAGAATGGATGCTTCCGACATGCCCCAGCGAAGAACGAACGGACGGATTGCCGTTGATGATGCGCCTGTGG
>SKOX01000356.1 GCA_007119835.1 Paracoccaceae bacterium | reverse complement strand
GCGCGCCGCTGGACGGGCGCCGAAGGCCACGCGCGCGGAGGGCGGCGCGCGCAAGACGCCGCACGCCGCCGGAGGCGCGCGATGATCCGCCTCGAGCCCCGGGCGAGGCCGTCGGCCGTCGTGGAGGCCGTGACCCCGGTCCTTGCCCTCCTCGCGACCCTGGTCGCGGGCGGGATCCTCTTCGCGCTGATCGGCAACGACCCCTTCCGCGCCATCCGGATCATCTTCTGGGACCCGCTCTTCGATCCCTTCTCCCGGTCGGAGATCCTGATCAAGGCGGCCCCGCTCATCCTCATCGCCCTCGGCCTCTCCTTCGGCTTCCGGGCCGGCGTCTGGAACATCGGCGCCGAGGGGCAGTTCGTCGTCGGCGGCCTCGCCGGCGCGGCGGTCGGCCTCGCCTTCTGGGGCACGCAAGGGGTCTGGCTGCTGCCGCTCATGGCGCTGGCCGGCGCCGCCGGGGGCTTTGCCTGGGCCATGATCCCCGCGCTCCTCAAGATCCGCTTCAACGCCAACGAGATCCTCGTCAGCCTGATGCTGGTCTACGTCGCCGGCCTCTTCCTCACCGCCATGGTGTCGGGGCCCCTGCGCGACCCCGCGGGCTTCGCCTTCCCCCAGAGCCGGATGCTCCACGACAGCGCCCGCCTGCCGCGGCTCGCCGACACCCGCGTACACCTCGGCGTGCTCGCAGCCCTCGGCCTCGTCATCGCCGCCCACGTCGCGCTCCACCGCCATCGCTTCGGCTTCGAGGTGCGGCTGATGGGCGCGGCGCCGCGCGCCGCCGCCTTCGCCGGCATCGACCGCGGCTGGATGATCGCCGCCTGCCTCGGCCTCTCGGGCGCGCTCGCGGGGCTTGCCGGGCTCTTCGAGGTCGCAGGGCCCATCGGCCAGCTCCAGCCCTCGCTGCCCCAGGGCTACGGCTTCACCGCGATCATCGTCGCCTTCCTCGGACGGCTGAACCCGATCGGCATCCTGCTCGCCGGCCTGCTCATGGGCCTTACCTACATCGGTGGCGAGACCGCGCAGTTCGCGCTCCGCCTGCCGGCCGCGGCGATCTCGACCTTCCAGGGAATGCTGCTGTTCTTCCTGCTCGCCTTCGACCTCGTCACCCGCTACCGCATCGCCCGGATCCCGAGGGCGCCCGCCTGAAGATGGACATCTGATGGATTTCGGCATCAATCCCGTCGCCCTCTTCGCCGGCCTCGTCGTCGCCGCCACCCCGCTGCTCTTCGCCGCACTCGGCGAGCTCGTCGTCGAGAAGGCCGGCGTGCTCAACCTCGGCGTCGAGGGCATGATGATCATCGGCGCGGTCACCGGCTTCGCCGTCGGCGTCGCGACCGCCGACCCCGGCTTCGGCTTCCTGGCGGCCGCCGCGGCCGGCGCCGTCCTCGCGCTGCTCTTCGGGCTGCTCACGCAGTTCCTGCTGTCGAACCAGGTCGCGACCGGCCTTGCCCTCACCCTCTTCGGGCTGGGGCTCGCGGCGCTGATCGGCCAGCCCTTCACCGGCATCCGCTCGCCCTCGATGCCGCGGGTCTTCGTCGAGGGCCTCTCCGACCTGCCGGTGGTCGGACGGCTCCTGTTCAACTACGACCTGGTCGTCTATCTCGGCCTCGCGATGGCCGGCCTCGTCTGGTTCTTCCTGAGCCGCACCCGCGCCGGGCTGATCCTGCGCGCGGTCGGCGAGAACCACGACGCCGCCCACTCGCTCGGCTACGGCGTGATCCGCGTCCGCCTCATGGCCATCGCCTTCGGCGGCGCCATGGCCGGGATCGGCGGCGCCTACATCTCGCTCGCCCGCGTGCCGCAATGGACCGAGGGCATGACCGCCGGCGCCGGCTGGATCGCGCTCGCCATCGTCGTCTTCTCGGCCTGGCGGCCGGGGCGCGTCGTGCTCGGTGCCTGGCTCTTCGGCGGCGTCACCATCCTCCAGCTCAACCTGCAGGCGGGCGGCCTCGCGGTGCCGGCCCTCTATCTCTCGATGCTGCCCTACCTCGTGACCATCGTCGTCCTGGTCGTCATCTCCGCCGACCGCCGGCGCGCGAGCCTCAACGCGCCGGCCTGCCTCGCCCGCCCCTTCCACGCCACCGGGTGAACCGCCGTGTTGACGCCCCGCACCAGCCCGTGCCACCTCTTCGCGACATATTCGACAACAGGGAGAAGACCATGAAAACGCTCAGCCTCCTCGCCGCGACGACCGCGCTCGCGCTCGGCCTCGCGGGGCAGGCCGCCGCCGACGAGCCCGTGCGTGTCGGCTTCGTCTATGTCGGCCCGGTCGGCGACTACGGCTGGACCTTCCAGCACGACCAGGGCCGCCTCGCGCTGGAGGGCGAGTTCGGCGACGCCGTCGAGACCACCTTCGTCGAGAGCGTCTCCGAGGGCGCCGATGCCGAGCGCGTCATCCGCCAGATGGCCCAGGCCGGCCACGACCTGATCTTCACCACCTCCTTCGGCTTCATGCAGGCGACCGCCACCGTCGCGCAGCAGTTCCCCGACGTGAAGTTCGAGCACGCCACCGGCTACACCCGCCTCGACAACATGGCCACCTACGACGCGCGCTTCTACGAAGGGCGGTACGTCACCGGGCTGATTGCCGGCCACATGACGGAGTCCAACATCATCGGCTACATCGGGGCCTACCCGATCCCCGAGGTGATCCAGGGCATCAACGCCGCCTTCCTCGCCGCCCGCTCGGTCAATCCCGACGTCGAGTTCCGCATCGTCTGGGCCAACGCCTGGTTCAACCCTGCGCTCGAGGCCGACGCCGCCGCGACGCTCATCGAGCAGGGGGCCGACGTGCTGATGCAGCACACCGACTCGACCGCGCCCATGAACATCGCCGAGGACGCCGGCATCTGGGCCGTCGGCAAGGCCTCGGACAAGAGCGCCTTCGGACCCAACGCGCAGCTGACCTCCATCATCAACAATTGGGACTCGTACTACATCGAGCGCGTGCAGGCGGTCATGGACGGAACATGGGAGCCGACCGAGACCTGGGGCGGCATCGGTGACGACATGATCGTGTTCGCACCCTTCCACGAGGCGATCCCCGAGGAGGTCCGCGCCGAGGCCGAGGCCGCCCGCGACGCCATCGCCGCCGGCGAGCTGCATCCCTTTACCGGCCCGATCAACCGCCAGGACGGGAGCGAGTGGCTCGCCGAGGGCGAGACCGCCTCGGACGACGAGCTGCGCGCGATGAACTTCTACGTCGAGGGCATCGAGGGCACGATCCCGAACTGATCCCGCCTCGCCTGCAGCGCGCCCGGCCGCCGCATCGGTGGCCGGGCGGCAGGGAAACGCAGGTCGCGGGAAGCCCGCAGCGCCACCGTCACCTCCAGAACCGGAGCCGCCGCGCGGGGCCTCGGGCCGACCCTAGGCCGTCTCCAGCCGCCTGTCCGCGATCGCCTTCCACGCCCGGTTGATCGCCGCGATCCGGGCGTTGCCGAGGCGCACCGTCTCCGGCGGCAGCCCCCGGGCGATCATCCGGTCGGGATGGTGCTCCTTCACCAGCGCCTTCCAGCGCGCGCGGATGGTCGCGAAGTCGGCGTCCCGCGGCACCCCGAGCACCTCCCAGGGGTCGCCCGCCCGGCCGACGCCCTGCCGCGCCTCGATGGCGTGGAAGTCCGCGTCGCCGATCCCGAAGATGCTCGCCACCCGGCGCAGGAACGCCTCCTCGACCGGCGCGTAGGCGCCGTCGGCCAGCGCGACGTGGAAGAGCCCCTCGAGGACGTCCTCGAGCATCGCCGGCTGGTCGCGGAACATCCGCGCGATCGCGCCGGCATAGGCCTCGTAGCCCGCGATATCCTGCCGGGCGAGGTTGAACACCCGCGCCGCCGCCGGCTCGTCCTCCGGCGCGATGACGAAGACCTGCCGGAAGGCCGCGACCTCGGCCCGGCTCACCCGCCCGTCCGCCTTGGCCATCTTGGCGCCGAGCCCGATCACCGCGATCGTGAAGGCGACCGACCGCTCCGGCGGCGTCCGGTCGAACAGCGCGATCAATCCCTCGCCCTTGGCGACGAGGGTTGCAACCGCATCGATGATCCGCGTCCAGATCGACATCGCGCCCATTCTAACACCGTGTGCAGTGCAGCAAAGCGGCTATTTCCGCACAGGACGAATTGTCCATGAACCGCTGCACCGTTGCTCCGCCCCTGCCCTGCGCGCCAACCGCCCGCGGCGCTCCAGGTTCCCGCCCTCGGGCCTTCCGCGCTTGCATCCCGCGCCGCTGCATGCCTCAGTACCGCGGTTTCCCCAGCGGCGGAGGCAGCGCCCGCTGCCCGCCGCTTCCCTTGCAGCGAGGCATTTCTTGGCGACCTGGGACTTCTGGATCGATCGCGGCGGCACCTTCACCGACATCGTCGCCCGCGACCCCGACGGGCGGCTGCACCGCGCCAAGCTGCTCTCCGAGAACCCGGAGCAGTACGAGGACGCCGCCCTCCACGGCATCCGCGGCTTCCTCGGCCTCTCGCCCGACGCCCCGATCCCCGCCGCGGCCGTGGCTTCGGTCAAGATGGGCACCACCGTCGCCACCAACGCGCTGCTCGAGCGCAAGGGCGAGCCGGTGCTCCTCGTCACCACCCAGGGCCTGGGCGAGCAGCTCCGCCTCGCCTACCAGAACCGCCCGCGTCTCTTCGACCGGCACATCGTCCTGCCCGAGATGCTCTACGCCCGCGTGATCGAGGCCCGCGAGCGCGTCCGCGCCGACGGCATTATCGAGGTCCCGCTCGACGAGGACCACCTGGCCGCCGCCCTCGCCGAGGCCCGCGCGAGCGGCCTCACCGCCTGCGCCGTCGTCTTCGTCCACGGCTACCGCCACCAGGCCCACGAGGCGCGCGCGGGCGCGCTTGCGCGCGACGCCGGCTTCGCCCAGATCTCGGTCAGCCACGAGGTCAGCCCGCTGATGAAGATGGTCAGCCGCGGCGACACCACCGTGGTCGACGCCTACCTCACCCCGATCCTGCGCCGCTACATCGACCGCGTCGCCGCCGCCTTCGAGGGCGACATGAGCGGCAGGCTGATGTTCATGCAGTCCTCGGGCGGCCTCACCGACGCGCGCATGTTCCAGGGCAAGGACGCCATCCTCTCGGGCCCGGCCGGCGGCGTCGTCGGCGCGGTGCGCACCAGCCAGATCGCCGGCCACGACCGTATCATCGGCTTCGACATGGGCGGCACCTCCACGGATGTCTGCCACTTCGCCGGCGCCTTCGAGCGCGTGCTCAACACCGCCGTCGCCGGCGTGCGCATCACCGCGCCGATGATGATGATCCACACGGTGGCCGCGGGCGGCGGCTCGATCCTCAAGTTCGACGGCGCCCGGATGCAGGTCGGCCCCGAAAGCGCCGGCGCCAACCCCGGCCCCGCGTCCTACGGCCGCGGCGGGCCGCTCGCCGTCACCGACGCCAACGTCGTCACCGGCCGCCTGCGCCCGGAGTTCTTCCCCGCGATCTTCGGCCCCGGCGGCGACCGCCCGCTCGACGCCGAAGCCGCTCGGCGCTCCATGGCCGAGGTCGCCGCCGGCACCGGCAAGAGCCCCGAGGAGACCGCCGAGGGCTTCCTCAGGATCGCCGTCGAGAACATGGCGAACGCGATCAAGAAGATCTCGGTCGAGCGCGGCCACGACGTCACCGGCTACGCGCTCACCGTCTTCGGCGGCGCCGGCGCCCAGCACGCCTGCGCCATCGCCGACACCCTGGGGATGACCACCTGCCTCGTCCACCCGATGGCGTCGCTCCTGTCGGCCTACGGCATGGGCCTCGCCGACATCCGCGCCACCCGCACCGAGGCGATGGAGGCCGAGCTCGACGACCGCGCCCGCCTCGACGCCGCCGCCCGCCTCGACGCGCTGGGGGTCGAGGTGCTGGGTGAGGTCGAGGCGCAGGGCGTGCGCGAGCGCGACATCGCCCTCGTCCACACCCTGCATCTCAAGGTGAAGGGCACCGACACCGCGCTGCCCGTCCTGTTCGACGACCTCGCCGCGCTGCGCGAGGCCTTCGACGCCGCCCACCGCGCCCGCTTCGGCTTCGCGCCCGGCGACAAGCCGCTCGTCATCGAATCGGTCCAGTGCGAGGCGATCGGCAAGGCCGCCGACCTGACCGAGCCCGAGCATGCCGTGAGCGAGCGCCCCGAGTGCGACACCGAGACCGCCGTCACGGCGCCCGTGTTCATCGGCGGCCAGTGGACCGACACCCGCTTCGTCCGCCGCGAGAGCCTGCGCCCCGGCGACACCCTCACCGGGCCCGCCGTCCTCGTCGAGCCCCACACCGTCATCCTGATCGAGCCCGGCTGGCGCGCGCGCCTGACCGCCCACGACCATGTCGCGCTCACCCGCGTCACGCCGCGCCCGAGCCGCGTCGCCCTCGGCACCCATGCCGACCCGGTGATGCTCGAGGTCTTCAACAACCTCTACATGTCGATCGCCGAGCAGATGGGCGCGGTCCTCGAGAACACCGCCGCCTCGGTGACGATCAAGGAGCGGCTCGACTTCTCCTGCGCCGTCTTCGACGCGGCGGGCGACCTCATCGCCAACGCGCCGCACATGCCGGTCCACCTCGGCTCGATGGCGGCCTCGGTGAAGACCGTCATCGCCCAGAACGCCGACATGGCGCCCGGCGACGTCTTCGTGCTGAACGCGCCCTACAACGGCGGCACCCACCTGCCCGACATCACCGTGGTGACCCCCGTCTGGTCGGACGACGAGAGCCGCGTGCTCTTCTACGTCGCGTCGCGCGGCCACCATACCGACGTCGGCGGCCTCACCCCGGGCTCGATGCCCCCCGACAGCCGCACCATCCACGACGAGGGCGCCTACATCGACAACTTCAAGCTCGTCGACCGCGGCCGCTTCCGCGAGGCCGAGACCCGCGACCTGCTGCTGTCGGCGCCCCACCCGGTGCGCTCGCCGGAGATCAACCTCGCCGACCTGCGCGCCCAGACCGCCGCCAACGAGAAGGGCGTCCAGGAGCTCCGCCGCATGGTCGCCCATTTCGGCCTCGACGTGGTCGAGGCCTACATGCGCCACGTGCAGGACAATGCCGAGGAATCGGTCCGCCGCGCCATCGAGGCGCTGCACGACGCCGACTACACCTACCACATGGACCCCGACATCGACGCCCGGGAGCGCCAGATCCGCGTCCGCATCACCGTCGACCGCGCCCGCCGCGCCGCCACCATCGACTTCACCGGCACCACCGGGCAGCTCGCCTCGAACTACAATGCGCCCGAGCCGGTGACCCGCGCGGCCGTCCTCTACGTCTTCCGCTGCCTCTGCGACGACAACATCCCGATGAACGAGGGGGTGATGAAGCCGCTCGAGGTCGTCCTGCCCAGGGGCACGATGCTCTCGCCGGAATACCCCGCGGCGGTGATCGCCGGCAACGTCGAGACCAGCCAGGCCGTCACCTCGGCGCTGTTCCTCGCCCTCGGCGTGCAGGCCGCCGCCCAGTCCACGATGAACAACACCACCTGGGGCGACGCCCGCCACCAGTATTACGAGACCGTCTGCGGCGGCACCGGCGCCGGCCGTCTCTCCGACGGCAGCGGCCACCCCGGCACCGCCGGCGTGCACTCGCACATGACCAACTCGCGCCTCACCGACCCCGAGGTGCTTGAGTGGCGCTATCCGGTCGTGCTCGAGGAATTCCGCATCCGCACCGGCTCCGGCGGGCCCGGGCGCTTCCCGGGCGGCGACGGCGTCACCCGCCGCATCCGCTTTCTGGCGCCGATGACGCTCGCCATCCTCTCAGGCCACCGGACCGTCCCGCCGCCGGGCGTCTCGAGCCACCACGTCTCGCCCGCGCCGATTTCCGTGCGGGCGGCGGAGGCGAGGGTCTCGACCCGCCCGTCGCTGCGGACGATCCGGTTGCGTCCGACGTCGCCCGGCCCGCCATCGGCGAGGCCGGGC
>SKOX01000472.1 GCA_007119835.1 Paracoccaceae bacterium | reverse complement strand
CAACCTGATGCGACGCGGCCCCGGCAAGGACTCGCTCCGTCTCAAGCGAAAGGTCGCCGCCTGGGACGACGAGTACCTCGCAAGCCTCATCGGAAGGTGAACCTTCGCCCGATTCCCCTGCTACGTATCTACCCGACCGGCTCGTGGTCGTTCCGGCGCGGGAACCTGAGGTCGCTGAGCTCTCCGTGGAGCTCCTTCTGTTTATGGTGACGACCACGGCGAATTCGTCGCTCTCTGGCAGCCGCGCCTCGGCATCGCCTGCAGGTCCGGCAACGCGGGCCTCCCCCACGACGGCAACGACCCACAGGGTGACGAGGCGGCTCAAGGCGCGCTTCAGCGCGTCAAGGACGTGACATCGGCGCCGGTTTCTTCGGCATCGTCACCTGGCTGGAGCTGCTCGCCTCGAGGACCGCCCATGACCAAGAGGCCCGCCTGACCGCGGAATACGCCTGATACAGCCAGAATATTTTGGGTCGGTGGCGTGATTCATTACTTGATATTGCGGTCAGATTTGCCACAATGTCAGGGCAGGCCGCCTCAAGCGCCGCCTTCCAAACCTGTTCTTGTTTTCCGAGTTGCGGTGCAGCAGCGCCTGTCGGCTCAGGCGGCGGGGGAGGAAAGCAGGATGCCCTATGAGATCAAGAACAACCGCATGTGACGCAGCTGGCAGGCCTCGATCAGCGCTGCCGGCATTGCGGACCCAGCCGGCGTGGCAACCGGGCGAACGTGAACGGCTTCGGCATCGAAATCGTCAACATGGGCAAGATGGACCGGACTGCGGAGAACGTCTTCAAGGCGTGGTTCAAGCGTTCGTTCCACCAGGGGGAAGGCGGTCTCGAGTTCGTCCGCAAGGAGACGCGGGAGCACGGGGCGGCTTTCTGGCATGACTACAGCGCCGAGCAGATCCGGGCCGTGCTGGAGCTTTGCCGGGCCCTCCGGCAGAGGATCTGCGCGCGGCCGTGATGGGCGCCGAGCATTCCGACGAGCCGGAGGTGAGGACGATCGCAGCCGTGAACCACAGGCGCTGGCCGTCCTGCCGCGACAACCGGATCCAGGTCATTCCGCGCGGCGAAACGGTGGAGGTGATCCGCAGTGGTCGGTTTCGCAACGATGCCGGCACCGAAGAGCTCTGGCACCTCGGACACTACGGCGAGCACGAAGGATGGGTGCACGGGGACTATCTCACCTAAACGGACGGTGCACCGTATCCGCAGGCATCTGTTGAAAGGTCCGGGACGTCTGGGCGTGAGGCTCCTGCTGATCATGCACCGGCCGTTCCGGCCCTGGCGGCAGAACCCAGGCCCGCGCGTGCGGGAGGCAGGGAGGGCGTAGGAGTGGCGAGCGACAGGGGCAGGGCCGCGGCGAGGCCGGAGCCCACACACGATCCGGAGGTCGTGACGCCGCCGGGCCAGCCCGGCGGGTTGCGCAGGCTGCTTGCCGAGCCGACGCTGCCGCGCTGGGCGGCGCGGCTCGGGATCTTCCTTGCCCGGCGCGGCAGGGTGCCCTTCCGCATCGGCAGGCGCGTCGTCGTCGCCCGCCACGAGCACGTCTGCGAGATGCTCGCGCGCGACCTCGACTTCGGGATCGAGGCGGTGAACGCCGAAACCATCGGCGAGGTCAACGGCGGGGCCTTCGTCCTCGGCATGGACCGCTCCGAGCGCCTGGCCGAAGAGCGCCGGGCGCTTTACGCAGCCCTCGCCGCGGTCGACCTCGAGGCGCTGGAGGAGGCGCTGCAGGCCGAGGTCGCCGAGCGGCTGGCGGCGGTGCCGGCGGGCGGCGAGGTGGAGGTGGTCAACGGCCTCTCCCGGCCGCTGGCGGCGCGCACGGCACGCAGGCTCTTCGGGCTGCCGAAGCCGCCCGAGCCGCTCTTCACCGACGCGATCCGCTCGATCTTCTACCATACCTTCCTGAACCAGGGGCGCGACCCGGCGGTGCGCGCCCGCGCGGTCAAGGCAGGAGGCTACATGAGGGCCTGGATCACCGACGAGATCGCGGCGCGGCGTGCCTCCGGCGAGCCTGGCGAGGACATGCTCGGCGCGCTGCTGCGCCAGGGGCTCGCGGACGACGACCTGGCGCGCCGCACGATCGGCGGGATGCTGGTCGGCAGCATCGACACGACGGCGAGCTCGGTCGCGAAGATCGTCGCGATGATCGGCCGCGACCGAGCTCTGGCCGAGAGCGTGGCGCGCGACGCCGGCAACCTCGCGCGGATGCGCGGCTGGTGCGCCGAGGCGCTGCGGATGTGGCCGCACAACCCGATCCTCTTCCGTCACGCCCGGGCGACGACGGCCATCGGCGGGCGGGACGTCGCGAAGGGCGAAACGGTCATCGCCTGGACGCAGGCCGCGATGTTCGACGCCAGCGTCTTCCCCGAGCCCGGAAGGATGCGGCCCGACCGCGACGCGGCCGCCTACCTGCACTTCGGCGGGGGCCTTCATCCCTGCGCCGGACGGCCGGTCAACGCCTTCCAGATCCCCGTGCTCGTCGGCGCCCTCGCCGCGCGCGGCATCGCGGGCGTGGGCAGGATGGAGTGGGCGGGGCCTTTCCCCGACCGGCTCACGGTGAAGCTGTCGCGGGGGGCCTGATCGCCATGAAGTCGCTCACAACCATCGTCGCGCCGACCCGCCAGGACCGCATTCCCGCCATCGAGGCCCAGATCGACGCCCTGGGGAATCCTGCGCGCGCCGATCTGCGCGAGCGGCTCGACGCGCTCGATGGCGAGGAGGGCGTGCATTTCATGAGCCTGCACGTGATCCCCGCCGGCGACGGCACGGCCGCGCACATCGTCTTCGAGTTCACCGCGGATTTGGACGAGGAGGCGGCGATCGACCGGATCGTGGCCGCGATCGGTCCTGCGCTCGACACGGTCTTCGCCGCGGCAACGGACCGCGGCGGCGCCGGCCTCGGGCGCTACCTGCGGACGCACCGGATCCCGGTGGGACAGGGCCTGTTTGCCAACCCGGGCCTCGTCTTCGCCGGCACCCCGGGCATGACCGTCGGGCGCATCCGCCGCGAGGCGGCGCTTTCGGCCTTCGTCGCCGACCTCGTGGAGGAGACCGACGCGGGCGAGCCGATCGAACGGCTGGAGCGCGTCCGCGCTCGGGTTGCGGCCGCGCCGGAGCATGCCTGGGCGCTCGAGCCGCCGCCGCCGCCATTGCGCGAGGGCACCGACCGCGCACTGCCCAGCCGGCTGCTCGCGCTCGCGGGGCCTGCGGCGCGCACCTACCTCTGGCCCGCGGCGATCGTGCCCGCGCTCGTGCTCATGGTGGCTGTCGCGGACGGGCGCGGCCTCGGCGGCGTTGTCGCGGCGCTTCTGTGGTCGCTGCTCCTCGTGGCGATCGCAGTCGTCGCGCTCGCGGTCGCGACCTACGTCGGGCTGCGGCGCCAGGAGGAGCGGGACTGGACCGACGACCGCAAGCCCGACCTTGATGCCCTGCGCGAGATCGCCCGGCGCGAGAACCACTGCGCCCAGAACCACATGATCTCCGTGACCCGGCGCAAGCCCGGCCCGATCCGCTGGCTGACCCTGCGCCTCGCGTTCTGGTTCATCGGCCAGCTCGCGGCCCGCGAGTTCCGGCCGGGCCACCTCGGCGCGATCTCGTCGATCCACGCCGCGCGCTGGGTGACGGTGCCGGGAACACGGAACCTCGTCTTCTTCTCGAACTACGGCGGCAGCTGGGAGAGCTATCTCGAGGACTTCATCACGCGGGCGAACAACGGGCTCACGGGCGTCTGGTCGAACACCGTAGGCTTCCCCCGCGCGCGCAACCTCTTCCTTGGAGGCGCGAGCGACGGCGAGCGTTTCAAGCGCTTCGCCCGCGCCAGCATGCGCCCGACCCGCTTCTGGTACAGCGCCTATCCCGACCTCACGACGGCGCACATCCGCGCCAACGCCGACCTGCGCCGCGGTCTCGCCGCGGCTCTGACGAACGACGAGGCGAAGCTCTGGCTGTCGCTCTTCGGCTCTGCGCCCCTGCCGGGCTCCAAGCTCGAGAGCCGCGAGATCCAGAGCCTCGTCTTCGGCGGCCTCGGCTTCCTGCCGGCGGGCGCCTGCCTGGTCCTCGACCTGCCTCAGGCGCAGGACGCGGCCTGCGGCTTCGTCCGCCGCATCCTGCCCGAGGTGGCCTTCGGCGACGGCCGCAAGCTGCAGGGCGAAGCCGTCCTCACCGTCGCCCTCGGGGCGGAGGCGCTGGCCAAGCTCGGCCTGCCGCGTGACTGCATCAGCGGCTTCCCGGCGGGCTTCCTCGACGGAATGGGATCGGAGGCGCGGGCGCGCGTCCTGGGCGACATCGGCGACAACCGGCCCGAGACCTGGGAGTGGGGGCGCGCGGCGCCGGACCTCGCGCTCCTCGTCTACGGCAAGACGGCGGCGGCGGTGGAGGATCTCGTCGCCAGGGTGGCCGATGCCGCCCGCGAGGCCGGCATGGCGCCCGCCCACCGCATCCCGCTCAAGCCGGTGGTCAAGCCGGCGATCGAGCCCTTCGGCTTCGTCGACGGCGTCTCGCAGCCGATCATCCGGGGCAGCTACCAGAGTTTCCGGCGCAACGACCCCATCCACCTCGTCGAGCCGGGAGAGTTCGTCATCGGCTATCCCGACGACCGCGGCAACCTGCCGCCCGAGCCGGAACTGTCGCCGCTCAAGGACCCGATGAACCTCCTGCCGGTCTCCGCCCGCAGCCGCGCCTTCGGCAACGCCATCGTGGAGGCGCCGCGCGCGGTGGCGCGCAACGGCAGCTATCTCGTGATCCGCCAGCTCGAGCAGGACCCGGAGGCCTTCTGGCGGTACTGCCGCGACGAGGCCGACGCGCTCGCGGACCGGCTGCCGCCGCCCTACGCGGTGACACCGGAATTCATCGGCGCCAAGCTCATCGGACGCTGGAAGGACGGCTCGTCGCTCGTGCGGAACCCGTACGCGCCCTACCGCAGCGAGCACGCCGAGCGGGAGCAGCGGCGTCGGCGCCGCGTCACGCTGCAGGGCTGGACCGACGAAGCCGCGACCGAGGCGTCGGGCGAGCGCGTTGGCTCGGAGACCGTTCGGCCCGATACCCGTCCGGCCGACGCCAGCCCGATCCCGTCGCCATCGGGGGCTGGCGGCGGCGCCGACAACGACTTCCTTTACGGCGTCGAGGACCCGCGCGGCGTGCGCTGCCCGCTCGGCGCACACATCCGGCGCTCGAATCCGCGAGACAGCCTCGCGCCGGGCTCGGCAGAGCAGGTGTCGATCTCGAACCGCCACCGCATCCTGCGCGTCGGGCGGCTCTATGACGAGGCGCCCGGCCGCAAGCCGGGTCTGCTCTTCATGTGCCTCAACGGCGACATCGAGAGGCAGTTCGAGTTCATCCAGCAGACCTGGCTGGTCAGCCCGTCGTTCCACGGCCTCGTCGGCGAACAGGACCCGCTGACGAGCAACGACGTACAAGCCTCGACGGGCTATCGCGTGCCGACCAGCGAAGGGCCCGTCCGGCTCCGGCCATTGCCGCAGTTCGTCCGCACCCTCGGCGGCGGCTACTTCTTCCTGCCGGGCAGGAGCCTGCTCGCCTTCCTCGCCGGCGTGACCGCACCCGTGTCCGGCGACAAACGCCACGCGCGGCACTGACAGGCTGCGGAAGAACGGTGGCTGCAGGGGGTGTTGCCAGCCCGGGAGGCTGCCGAGCGGCGGTGATGGACGGCGCGGGCGGCGGGATGCGTGCGCCGCAGCGTCTGGCAGCGAGCCGTCGGGCAGTCGGGCGCGGTTCGCCGCCGCCTTTGTCGGGATGAAGCGGCCGCCGACGCGGACGGGGCCGCGGAACCCGCCGGGATCGACCGCGCGATCGGCACCATGCATCACCTCGGTCGCCGCTCAGCGCCTGATGGTCGCGCTTTTCGCCGTCAAGCCGGCCGCCGACTTCACGATGGGCAATCTCTGGGGTCCGCCGTCGCGCTTCGCGGGCTTCGAGAACTTCTCCCGCGTCTTCACCGACAGCGCCATGCCGCGCTATCTCCTGAACTCGGTCTTCATCACCGTGCCGAC
This sequence comes from Paracoccaceae bacterium, assembly GCA_007119835.1. Taxonomy (GTDB): domain Bacteria; phylum Pseudomonadota; class Alphaproteobacteria; order Rhodobacterales; family Rhodobacteraceae; genus Amaricoccus. The sequence continues at coordinate 1,968 of SKOX01000472.1, read as the reverse complement.
CGTGCTCGGCGCCGTGGCGCTCTCCTGCATGACCGGCTTTGCCCTCGCGGTTTACGGGTTCCGCGGCAACCTCTGGATCTTCTTCATGTTCGTGGCGGGCAACTTCGTGCCCTTCCAGATCCTGATGGTCCCCGTCCGCGACCTGACGCTCCAGCTCGGCCTCTACGACACCCGCGCCGGCCTCGTCCTCTTCCACATCGCGTTCCAGACGGGCTTCTGCACGCTCTTCATGCGCAACTTCATCCGCGCCCTCCCGCGCGAGCTGATCGAGGCCGCCCGCGCCGAGGGCGTCAGCGAGATCCGCATCTTCTGGTACGTCGTCCTGCCGCTGATGCGGCCGGCCATCGCCGCGCTCTCCGTGCTGATCTTCACCTTCATCTGGAACGGCTATTTCTGGGCGATCGTGCTCACGCAGGGCACCGAGAGCCAGCCGGTCACCGCCGGGATCACCGCCTTCAACAGCCAGTTCCGCGCCGCCTACCACATGATGAGCGCGGGCAGCATCATCGCCGCCCTGCCGCCGGTGCTGATGTTCTTCCTGATGCAGAAGCACTTCATCGCCGGCCTGACGCTGGGAGCCGTCAAATGACCAAGATCGCCTTCATCGGGGCGGGCTCGACCGTCTTCATGAAGAACCTTGGCGGCGACGCGCTGCTGCGGGCCGCCCTCGCCTCGGCCGAGATCGCGCTGATGGACATCGACGCCGCGCGCCTCGCCGAAAGCGCCGCCGTCGCCCGGACCCTCGCGGCCAGCCTCGGCGCCCCCGCCCGGATCTCGACGACCAGCGAGCGCCGCGCCGCACTCGACGGCGCCGACTTCGTCATCGCCGCCTTCCAGATCGGCGGCTACCGCCCCTGCACCGTAACGGATTTCGAGGTGCCGCGCCGCCACGGCCTGCGCCAGACCATCGGCGACACGCTTGGGATCGGCGGGATCATGCGAGGGCTGCGCACCGTCCCGCATCTCTGGGCACTCGCCGAGGACATGCGCGCCCACTGCCCCGGCGCGCTCCTGATGAACTACGTCAACCCGATGGCGATCAACACCTGGGCCTTGACCGCGCGCTACCCCGACATCGCCCAGATCGGCCTCTGCCACTCGGTGCAGGGCACCGCCGCCGAGCTTGCCCGCGACCTCGGCCTCGACGTCCGCGACCTGCGCTACCGCGCGGCCGGCCTCAACCACATGGCCTTCTACCTCGACCTCGACATCCGCGACGCGGCCGGCGGCTGGCGCAGCCTCTACCCGGCCCTGCGCGAGGGCTACCGCGCCGGACGCATCCCGCTCGAACCCGCGTGGAACCCGCGCTGCCCCAACCTCGTCCGCTACGAGGTGATGGAGCACCTGGGCTATTTCGTCACCGAATCGTCCGAACACTTCGCGGAATACGTCCCCTGGTTCATCAAGTCCCACCGCCCCGACCTGATCGAGCGCTTCCGCATCCCGCTCGACGAATACCCAAGGCGCTGCGAGGAGCAGATCGCGGCCTGGGAGGCCCAGGCTCGTCCGGCTCCTCGCCGAACTCTACGGCCGCAACGCCCACGTCGCCGCCTGGCAGACCGACAACGAATACGGCTGCCACGATACCATCCTGAGCTATTCCGAGGCGGCCCGGGCGGCCTTCCGCGACTGGCTGGCCCGCAGGTACCAGAGCCCGCAGGCGCTGAACCGCGCCTGGGGCAACGTCTTCTGGTCGATGGAGGTGCGCAGCTTCGAGGAGATCGACCTGCCGAACCTCACCGTCACCGAGCCGAACCCCGCGCACGCGCTCGACTTCCGGCGCTTCTCCTCCGATCAGGTCGTCGCCTTCAACCGCGCCCAGGTCCGGATCCTGCGCCGCCATACCGACGCGCCGATCACGCACAACTACATGGGCCGCTTCACCGATTTCGACCACTACGCCGTCGGTGCCGATCTCGACTTCGCCTGCTGGGACAGCTATCCGCTCGGCTTCCTCTCCGACCGCCT
>SKOX01000224.1 GCA_007119835.1 Paracoccaceae bacterium | reverse complement strand
GAAGTGGTCAAGAAGGGACGGGCTGGCCATGGAGCACCTCGCGTTGCCGAGGCCCCCATAGATTCACACGAAACTCCCTCCGGAAATCCACCTTCTGTCACTTCAAGCGATTGCCCTGAGGACGCTGGGGTCCGTGGACCTGCAGGCTCCGGCTGTTTCGCCGCCGTGGCTCTCACGCAATTTTTGCCGGAGCGCGCCGCGTGCTATATCCCGATCGTGGCTGCGCGCCCCGCATCGTGCAGGGGCGGCCCGCCGCGCCGGGGAAGGCCGCGGAGGGGCGAGAGCGGCGCGCGTAACGGGAGGAACCGCCGACATGCCGATCAAGAGCATCCTGGCCGCCTATTCGGGCGACGCGAGCGGGTCGGGCGGCCTCAGGCTCGCCCTGGCGATCGCCCGGCGCTTCGATGCCCACCTGACCGGCGTCGTCTGGCACGGGCCGAGCGACTTCGAACGGCGCTACCGCTCCTATCTCACCCGCGACATCATCGACATGCTGGCCCAGCGGGACGCCGAGACGGTGGCCGGGATCCGCTCCGACTTCGAGGCACGGATCGCGGCCGAGCCCTCCGCGCCGCGGGCGCGGTTTCTCGAGCTCAAGGGCGTCAGCGACTTCAGCCTGGCCGAAAGCGCCCGCACCTACGACCTCACCGTCATCGGCAACCGCGCCGCCGAGGTCGGGCGCGACCATTTCAGCGCCCGGCCCGACGTCGTGGCCCTGCGCTCGGGCCGCCCGGTCATCCTCGTGCCGCGCGACTACGTCCCTGGCGGGACGCCGTTCGGCCGCCGCGTGCTGGTCGCCTGGGACGGCAAGCGGGCGGCCTCCCGCGCGCTCGGCGACGCGATGCACTTCCTGCAGCCGGGGGCCGAGATCACGGTCCTCACCGTGGGCGAGGAGCCGCGCCGGGGTCACGGAGACGACGTCATCACGCTCCTCGGCCGGCACGGGATCGCGGCGCGCCGCATGATCCGGCCGCCCTCCCGCGGCACGTCGGCGACCATCCTCGCCGCCGCCACGGAGGCGGGCGCCGACCTCCTCGTCATGGGCGCCTACGAGCATTCGAAGTTCGCCGAAGACCTGCTCGGCGGCGTCACCCAGGACATGCTCACGCGCGCCAACCTGCCCGTCCTGATGTCGCATTAGGCCGGCCGGTCAGCCTCCGGCCTCGGCGCGCCGGTCAGGTCGTGCCGTGCAGCCGGAGGCACCGCGCCGGCCTCAGAGTTTCCAAAGGTTTCGACGATGCGCAAGCCTGCCCGCTGATCCCACTGGATGCTCTTCCGAAGATCCAGCCGCCGGCATTCTCTCACATCCTCTCAGCGGAGCGCCCCGGCTGCGCGCAGCGCCTCGTGGCGCTCGGGATCGGCCCACCAGATCGTCGTCACCCCGATGCCGTAGTCCGGCAGCGGATCGGGATGACGATAGTAGTCGTAATGAGCGATCCAGGCCTCCGGCCTGACCCAGTAGGGCACCCTGATCTGCATTGCCCGGAGCACCCGGTCGAGCACCCGGACGCGGACCTCGAGCGCGTCGCGGCTCTCGGCGGTCTCGATCATCCCGATCAGCCGGTCGATCGCCGGGCTCGCGACGCCGCCGACGTTGAGCGACCCCCCGATCATCGCGAACTCCGAGCCGAAGGCGTCGTTGAGCTCCGCCCCCGGCGTGTCGCTCATCGGCACGAAGACGTGCACCGCATCGAAATCGAAGGTCTCCACCCGCTCCCGCCACTGGGCGCTGTCGACGAGCCTGAGCCGTGCGTCGATCCCGATCTGTGCCAGCATCCGCGAGAAGGGCGAGAGATACTGCTCCGCGTCCGGGCTCGCATACATCATCTCGAGGCCGAGCTGCCGGCCGTCCGGGCCGATCATCCGTCCGTCACGGAGCGCGTAGCCCGCAGCCTCGAGCAGCACGATCGCCTGCCGCTGGCGCCCCCGGTCCCGCTGCGCGCCCGCACCGGTCGTCGGCATCACCGCCTCGGCCGTCGCGAGATCGGCAAGCTCGGGCGGCAGGTCCGGCAGCAGCGCCTCGATGATCTCCCGCTCCTCCTGTGGCGGCGGCCCCTCGGCGCGCATCGCGCTGCGCTCCCAGAAGCTCGCCGCCCGCGCCTCCACCCCGTGGAACAGCGTCGCGTTGATCCATTCGAAGTTGAACATCGTCTCGACCGCCTGGCGCACCAGCGGATCGTCGAAGGGCGCCCGGCGAAGGTTGAAGTAGAGCCCGCCCGCTGACGGCACGGTACGCGCCGGCACCTCGGCCCGCACCACATGCCCGCGCGCCATCGCCGGGAAGTCGTAGCCGGTCATCCAGCGGTCGGCGTTGGTCTCGCCGCGGAAGGTGTATTCGCCGGCCTTGAACGCCTCGAAGGCGCTCGACTGGTCGGTGTAGTAGTCGATGCGGATCCGGTCGAAGTTGTGCTTCCCGACGTTCACCGGCAGGTCCCGCGCCCAGTAGTCCGGGTCCCGCCGATAGACCACCGTGCGTCCCGGCACCACCCGCTCGACCTGGTAGGGCCCCGAGCCGAGCGGCGGGTCGATCGAGCTCTCCGCGAAGTTGCGCCCTTCGAAATAGGCCTTCGAGAAGATCGCCGTCCCCGCGACGATCGGCAGGAGATCCCGGACCGCCGCGTCCTCGGCGAAGGTGAACTTCACCTCGTGCTCGCCCAGCGCCTCGACGGTATCGATCCCGCCGAAATACGCCCGGTAGCGCACCTGACCCTCGGTCCGCATCTTGTCGAAGGTGAAGACCACGTCTTCCGCGGTGAGCGGGCTGCCGTCCGAGAACCGCGCCTCCGGCCGCATCCGGAAGCTGATCCACCGCTTGTCCTCGGGCCATGTGGCGCTCTCGGCGATCAGCCCGTACATCTGGTCGAGCGTGTCCAGCGAGCCGGTCATCAGGCTGTCGAACATGTCCCAGGCGCCCGCCGCCGCGTTGCCCTTCTCGGTGAAGGGCGTCAGCGAATCGAAGCTCCCCAGGCTCCAGGTGTGGTGGATGCCGCCATTCGGCGCGTCGGGGTTGACGTAGTCGAAATGCGGGAAGTCCGCCGGGTAGTCCAGCTCGTCGAAGGTCGAGACCCCGTGGCTGGTGACGAGCCTTTCCTCCGCCGCCACCGGCACCGCACCGAGCAGCAGGACGAGCGCGCCTGCGGCGCAGAGGCGGGTGGGGCAGGGCAGTCGCATGCGCATCTCTCCAGTGGGTCCGTTGCATCCGTCGGGTCGTCGACCTCGCCGACACTCTCTAGGCGGAGACGTGCGCCGGATGCCAGCGTCGTGGCGCATCTCGACGTCGGCCCCTCGGACGCTGAAGCGCTGATCGCGGCCTTCGGCGAGGCTTCCGCGGCGGTCAGCGGTAACGCTCCAGCATCGGGCGCAGGCCGACGCGGGCCTTCAGCCGAGCCGCCAGGAGATAGATGCCGCCGATCTTGCGGTGGATGAACAGCGTTGCCGGCGGCGGCACATGGGTCAGGTCGCGTTCATCCGCCATCGCCAGGCCCATGTCGCGCAATCTCTCCAGCAGGTCGGTCTGGCCGAAGTCGAACGGCTCGGCCTGCCGGAGCGGGGCCATCGCCGCGTCGAACATCTCCATGAGCAGCGCCTCGCGCCGGGGCGCCGTCGCCGCACCGAAATAGCCGATCCCGAGCATCGCCGAGCGGATCGCCTCGGCCTCGGCGTCCAGCGCGGCGTTCAGCAGACGGCGGAAGTCCTCGGCATGCCCCGGCTCCACCGCCATGACCGCGCCGAAGTCGAGCAGGACGATGCGCACCGAGACCGGATCGAACCGGTAATTCGCGAAGTTGGGGTCGGTCTGCATCAGGCGGAACGTGAACAGCTCGCGCAGGACCAGGTCGATCAATCGGGCGGCGACGTGGTCGCGAAGCGCCTGGGGCGCCTGCGCCAGCGCATCGATCGGCCGGCTCTCTACATAGGACATCGCCAGGACCTGCGGCGTGCTCAGGTCGGCGTGCAGCTCGGGCAGGCGAAAGGCGTCGGAGCCGTCCAGCAGATCGCGGAAGGCGGCCAGGTTCCGCGCCTCCGACAGGTAGTCGGCCTCGCGGTGCAGCTGGCGCTTGGCCTCCCGCAGGATCGGCGTCAGATCCGTCTCGCGCGGCACGAGACCCGGCAGGCGCAGGAGCGTCGCGACGTTGTCGATGTCGCTGTCGATGCTGGCGCGGACGCCGGGATACTGCACCTTGATCGCGAGGTCGCGGCCGTCGCGGGTCTGCGCGCGGTGAACCTGGCCGATCGAGGCGGCGGCGAAGGGGCGCACGTCGAAGCGCGCGAACCGCTTGTGCCAGCCCTCGCCCCATTCGGCATTCAGCACGCCCTGCAGCTGCTTGGGCGGCATGTGCAGCGCCTCTTCGCGCAGCGCGGCCATGATGGCGGTCATCTCGGGCGGAAGCACGAGGCCGGTATCCATCGACAGCATCTGGCCCAGCTTCATCGCCGCGCCGCGCATCCGGCCGAGGTCGCGCGTCATCCGGCGTGCGGTTGCGGGCGTGAGCAGCATGTCCGGAAGCCGCGGCCGTTCGCCCTGCGCCATCTGGCGCACCCCGCTCGCGACCATGTCGCCCAGGATGCCGGAGGTCATCCCGCCGAGGCGGAGCATCCGGCCGATCCGCCCACCCGGCACGGGATGGGCTCCATGACCTTTGCGCAGCATCCGGCACTCCCGTGGTTCCGTCTGTCCGGGGACATGGGACGTGCCCCGGCGATTGCCAGCGGACGCGGCGCCGGTGCATCCCGGTCGCTCTCCTCGGCCGTGGCCAGGGATCACGCGGCCAGCGCGGCCCTCCGGACGCAGCGACCGGATCCGGGCCTCGGACCCACCGGCTGCGGCGCGATGCCGCGATCAACGCTTCGTTAACCATGCGCTGCGAGAACAGGGTTAAGGATTCGAAAACGAACGGGGACAGGACGACAACGATGATGCGCGCGTCGGGCATCGGTGTGCTGTTGTGTGCGACGCTTGCGGTCGCGACCATCAAGGCGATGCCGGCGGGCGCGGGCGCGGAGAACCCCGCTCCCGGCGGCCAGGCCGCGCTCCATGAGGAGCTCGCCCGCTTCGCCGACGTCTTCGAGGCGGTCCGCGCCTCCTACGTCGACGAGGTCTCCGACGAGGCGCTGATCCAGGCGGCCATCAAGGGGATGCTCGCCACGCTCGACCCGCACTCGACCTACCTGCCGCCCCCGGCCTTCCAGGCGCTGCGCAGCCGCAACAGCGGATCCTTCGGCGGCATCGGCGTCGAGCTGCGCGACGAGCTCGGCCGGATCACCGTCATCGACACCACCGAAGGCGCGCCGGCGGCGCGTGCCGGCATCCGGCCCGGCGACATCATCACCCATGTGGACGGCGAGTGGATCGAAGGCCGCGGCCTGCCCGCGGCGATCGCGCTGATGCGCGGCGAGGTCGGCGCGCCGGCCCGCCTGACGCTGCGCCGGCCGGGCGAGGACGACGACTTCGCGGTCGAGCTCACCCGCGAGGTCATCCCCGTGCGCACCGTCTCCTCGCGCCTCGAGGACGGGGTCCTGGTCGTGAGCCTCAGCGCCTTCAACGCGCACGCCTACCCCATGCTCGAGGCGGCCGTGGCCGAGCGAACGGCGGAAGCGGGCGGGGTCGACAAGCTCGTCGGCGTCGTGCTCGATCTGCGCAACAATCCCGGCGGCCTCGTCAACCAGGCGGTGCGGGTCAGCGACGCCTTCCTCGAGCGCGGTGCCATCGTCTCGACCCGCGGGCGCGACCCGAAGCGCACGTCGAACTTCGAGGCGGAGCCGGGCGACCTGGTTGCGGGCAAGCCGATGGTGGTTCTGATCAACGGCCGCTCGGTCAGCGCCGCGGAGATCGTCGCCGGAGCGCTTCAGGACAACGGCCGCGCCATCCTCGTCGGCACCCAGAGCTTCGGCAAGGGCTCGGTTCAGACCATCGCGCCGATCACCGACAAGGGCGGGATCAAGCTCACCACCTCGCGCTACTACACGCCGTCGGGGCGCTCGATCCAGGGCCTCGGCATCACGCCCGACGTCGTCGTCGAGCAGCACTCGCCACGCACCGCCGCCTCGGAGCACGCGATCTCCGACCGCGCCCGGATACGGGCCGAGGACCCGCAACTTGCCCACGCGCTCGATCTCCTGCACGGGCTCGCGCTGTTCGCGCCGGCAGATCCCGCATCGGCGCCGCCGGCGAAGGTCCGCGCCGCCGACGCCGAGAGACCGCCTGCCGTGGTCGCGGAGCCGGCCGGCGGCTGATCCTCCACCGGCGGCCGGCAGTCCTCAGTGCTCGAGGCCTGCGTCGAGCGTGATCTCCGCCGTCAGCAGCTTCGACACCGGGCAGCCGGTCTTGGCCGCCTCGGCTGCGCGGCGGAAGGCCGCCTCGTCGGCGCCGGGGATGCGGGCCCGGGTGCGCAGGTGGACCTTGGTGATCGCGAACCCGTCCTCGACCGCCTCGAGCGTGACCTCGGCGGTCGTGGCGATCTCCTCGGGCGTCATGCCCTCGTCGGCGAGGACCTTTGAGAGCGCCATGGAGAAGCACCCCGCGTGCGCGGCGCCGATCAGCTCCTCCGGGTTGGTGCCCGGCTCGTCGCCGAAGCGCTTGTCGAAGCTGTAGTGCAGCTCCTTGAGCGCGCCGCTCTCGGTCGAGACGGTTCCCTTGCCGTCCTTCAGGTCGCCGTTCCAGACGGCGGAGCCGGTGCGTTTCATGTGCGATCCCCTCTTGTTTTTTCGAGTTGCGGCATCTGCCGCCCCGCCGAACCTAGCCGGTGCCGCGGCGAAGGCCAGAGCCGACCGGGCCGGGATGGCGGCGCGGCGCTCAGCCGCCGGTGTGGCTCATGTGGCGCGAGACCTGGCCCTCGACGGTCCGGCGGGAATAGTCGAAGTCGTGCCCGCGCGGCTTCCGCTCGATGGCGCGCCGGATCGCCTCGACGAGCGGCGCGTCGTCGCCGGGATGGGCGCGCAGCGGCGCACGCAGGTCGGCGTCGTCCTCCTGGCCGAGGCACATGTAGAGCTGTCCGGTGCAGGTCAGGCGCACCCGGTTGCAGGACTCGCAAAAATTGTGGGTGAGGGGCGTGATGAAGCCGATCCGGCCCCCGGTCTCGCCGACCCTCACATAGCGCGCAGGCCCCCCCGTGCGCTCGGGCGTGTCGGTGAGGGTCCAGCGCGCCTCGAGGTCGCGGCGCAGCTCCTTCAGCGAGTAATACTGGTCGAGCCGGTCCTCGCCGCCGATGTCGCCCATCGGCATGACCTCGATGAAGGTCAGGTCGTGCCCGCGCGCGCCGCACCAGGCGACCATGTCGTGGATCTCGTCGTCGTTGACCCCCTTGAGGGCGACGGCGTTGATCTTGACCTTGAGCCCCGCCTCCACCGCGGCGTCGATGCCGTCCATGACCTGCGCGAACCGCCCCCAGCGGGTGACCGCCCGGAACTTCGTCGCGTCGAGGGTGTCGAGGGAGACGTTCACCCGCCGAACCCCGCAGTCGCGCAGCTCGCCCGCGAAGCGCCGCAGCTGGCTGCCGTTCGTGGTCAGCGTGAGCTCCTTCAGCGCGCCCGTGGCGAGGTGGCGCGACATCGCCCGGAAGAAGGTCATGATCCCCTTGCGCACCAGGGGCTCGCCGCCGGTGATGCGGAGCTTCTCGACGCCGAGCGCGACGAAGGCCGTGCAGAGCCGGTCGAGCTCCTCGAGCGTCAGCAGCTCCGCCTTCGGCAGGAACTCCATGTTCTCGGCCATGCAGTAGACGCAGCGGAAGTCGCAGCGGTCGGTGACCGACACCCGCAGATAGGTGATCGCGCGGGCGAACGGATCGATCAGACGCGGTTCGGACACGGATTTTCTCCCTTTGCCTCGACCCTATGGCCAGATGCCCGACAATTCAAGTCGGGCATCCCAAGGGCAGGGCAATCGCTTGAAGTGACAGAAGGTGGATTTCCGGAGGGAGTTTCGTGTGAATCTATGGGGGCCTCGGCAACGCGAGGTGCTCCATGGCCAGCCCGTCCCTTCTTGACCACTTCT
>SKOX01000501.1 GCA_007119835.1 Paracoccaceae bacterium | reverse complement strand
CTCTCTGCCTGCCAATGCTTGGATCGTATGGCGCACCCGACAGGATTCGCCGGGTGAAAGGGGTGCGCCATAAGTTGCTGTATTCATTGGGCGATGCTCGGGGCGCGATTTTCCCTGCGTAACAGGGTGCGTGTCGTTTGTGTAGCAGATCCTGAGACCCATCTCCTCTGTGAACAATGCGCGAACAGAGGAGAAGGTAGCATGACTCACCAGGACACATTCCGCGCCCTAACCGCGATCAACACCACCGCCCCGGTCGTCCGCATCTCCAGCATCAACTGGGTACCCGACGTCATGTCTCTGTCGTGGACGCTCGACGACGGCAGCACGCTGCGGGTCGACTTCCTGTGCCCTGGCGAGATGTTCAAGGCGTCGTTCAAGATCCACGAGGTCGCGATCCTCGACGGTAGTCGCACCCGCTGTCATTCCGGCCTCGTCACCGATGGCCCGGACTGGATCCTGGCGCGCCTGGTCGCGCCGATCGTCGCGGCCGTCCGCGCTCGGGTGCAGGGCTGGTCCTGCATTCTGGTCGACGCCTTCTGCGACGACGACGCATGGGACCACCAGTCGCCCTCTGACGGCGTCGAAGCGGTCGGGGGTGCGGCATGACAAAAGTCGACGAGATCCGGGACCCATCGGAGCGCGTCAGACGCCTCTCTGCGTTGCTCGACGAGGCGAAGAAGACCGGCGATCCGGAGCAGCGCGTCTCGACAGTCGTGTGTGAAGAGGCCGTCGTGTTCGAAGAGGCCGTCGAGCGATTGCGCGAGCTGCGCGAGGGGCGGCGGGATGGAGGTGCGTTATGAAAGCCCTCCGCCAGTTCCTGCGCGATGCCTATGCCGGTCATCGGACAGGTGGGTTTGTGTCCAGGGCAGCCCGCCCGACGACGTCCGCCCGGACCTGCCAGGCGAGCGCCGGATCCCGAGCAGCGGCGCGCCGGCAGGCTTTGACGCCGAGAACAACCCGAAGCATCCGTCATGACCCACGATGCCGAAGCCCACTTCGAGAGCGCCCTCCAGTGCCCGACGCCGGAGCCCGACGAAGCCTTGATGATGTCCGACGCCGAGCTCTCTGAGCACCTCTCCGGCTACGACCATGACGCCGATTTGCTCTCGTCAGACGCCGAGGCCGGGTTCTGGCCGTTCGCATACGAGCAAGCGCGCCGCCAGAACCTCGCCGCCCATGAGCGCCTCCAGGAAGAGAGTATGCGCGCGCGGCACAGGGAGCCGATGCCGGTCCGGCCATGCCGTGTCGATGTCGAAGGGTGCCCCTTCTGATGCTCAGCTCCACCCTCTCCCCGCTCATATACTGTGCACAGGGAGCCGACGGCGACGCCGTTGGGCGGATCCCCGGGCACGATGTCCCGCTCTCAATCGCCGGACCCTTCCGGCGCAATGATGTGGCCTATTTCGACCGGACGCTCAGCATGCACGAGAAGCTGGCCGTGCTGGCTCGCGTCTCGCGAGCGAGGACGCCATGAGCCGCGGCCGCGCCTCCGCCGACGGGCTTCAAGCCCGCATTAACCAAGTTTGCCGAATGCTCGCCGGCCCCGGCCACCTGGATCGCCAGGCGATGATCGAGCTCCATTTCGCGCTCGAGGCCGTCCGCCGCGAATCCGTCCGCCGGTCGCGTATGAGCGCCCACGACGAGGAGACCTGACTATGCCAACGCTTCGCGGCTCCATCTACTACACCCGGTTCCGCGTTCCCGCCCGCCTGCGCGATGCGGTCTCGGCTGCCGAGATATGGCGCTCCCTGGGCACGGACAGCCTGCGCGAAGCCAAGGCCCTCGAGCCTGAGGTCAAAGCGGCCCTGCTGGCCGAGCTGGAAGCCAGGGCCGGCGGAACCGCCAAGCCTGCAGAACTCGCACGCCATCTCCGGGCGATCGCGGCGACGCGCGGGTTTTCATACCTGCCCGCCGCCGCCCTGGCCGCCGAGGGCCGCATCGAAGACCTCCTGACAAGAATGGAGGCGACGCTCGACGATGCCGGCCGCCCGGATCCTGTGCTGGCCAGGGCGCTGCTCGGCGGCGTTGAAGAGGTGCCGGTGATGCTGTCGGGGCTGCTGGAATACGTCGTGGGCTTGGACGCGACGAAAGAGGCAAACAAGCACAAGTCCAAGAACCAGCTTCGGCAGTGGAGAAATCCTCGCATTCGGGCAATTCAGAATCTCCGCCTTGCGCTCAAGGCGGCGGGGCGCCCGGACGACATGCCGGTCGCCCAGATCACCCGCGAGATCGGCGGTCTCCACCAGAACTGGTGGAGCTCGCGCATTGTAAAAGAGAAGCTGTCAAGCGACAGCGCGCAGCGCGAGTACTCGACCATGGCGGGCATGCTGAGCGCCTACTGGAACTCCGTCGCGAAGCCGAACCCCAAGGCCTACTCGGGCGTGTCAAACCGGACTCGGTTCACCAAGAAGAAGCGCAAGCCGGAGTTCAGCCTCGAGTGGATCGAAGCGAGCATCCTCGCACTCGGCGCCCTGGACGGCCTCAACGACGAAGCAACCGACATCACAATCATTGCCGCGGAGACCGGCTGCCGGCAGTCCGAGATCTACAACACCCCTGAAGATGACTGGCACCTCGACCACCCGATCCCGCACTTCTTGGTGCGCTACATTGAAGATCCGGAGAATGGGCGTGATATCAAAAACGTCTGGAGCGAGAGGCGAGTCCCGCTGGTCGGCGCTGGACTTGAGGCCGCACTCCGCCGGAAGGGGCGATTTCCGCGCTACCGCGGGGGCTCCACTTACAGCGACACCGTGAACAAGTTCCTCCGCGGCAAGCAGGCGGAGGATGGCAGCTATCCCAACAGCCGGTTCCCGACGCCGAAGCACACAATCGGGGGCCTGCGCCATTCCTGGGAAACTCGCATGGGTGACATCGGCATAGACAACGAGGCCAGGGCTTTCATGATGGGTCACAGCATCGAGCAAGTCCGTGGCCGCGCCGTCTACGGCGACGATGAAGAGCTACAGGTCAGGCGTCTGATCGCCCGACTCGTGTGCGTCGGCGTAATCACCGATCCGGACGAGCGCCTCGCCGCGGCTGAGCAACTGCAGACGCTCATGGACAGGGCGAGGGCAAGGGCGAGCAGATGATCGGGATTTCCTGTCGCAGGTAAATCTCATCGACCGGCAGTCCACAATTGGGTATGATTACCTCGAAAGATAATGACTTCTTCCTTCGCCCCTCGCAGATCAGACCCACATCATCGACATGATACACCACACGCTTCCGACGCCTACCGCCCCGAGACCGACGGACCGCCGCCGATGTGGTTGCGACGCGCCGTAACGATGCGCGCACGCGGCGAGATACCGGTCATCGACGCATAAACGATCACGGCCGCGGACGGACCGCCGTCGAGCGCCGAAAGGGGCCAGGACGCCCGCCGAGCCGCGCGACGATCAAGACCCCCCCGATTGACGCTCCGCGATAATCAGGATGCGAAAAGCCTCGCTCGCGGCGCCCGCCGCCGCGACGCTCTCGCTAATCAGAAAGTTCACAGAGTACGGTCCGGCAGTACTCGTCCACTTCATGCAGTCGGGCGGCCCAAAGCCCGCGGCGAAGCCTCGAGTATAACGGAGGGCCTTCTGGCCCGCCTCGAGGCGAATCATGTGAAGGCCGCTCCCGAAGCCAAGCGATTTTCACTCCGGCGGACGGGGCGGGAAGAGCGGCGCCTGGAAAGATGGCGGCAGGATCGTGCCAGCGATAAAAAGGGCGCCTAAAGCAAGAAGAACCTTTCCGCGCCAGCCGAATTAGGCGATCCCGGGTGGCGGAGAGGCGGGCCCGAGAGCCGATTGCCGCCCCGCGGCTTTTATCGGCTGATGAATGGTCAGAGTATATCGTGGAGGGGGCGCATGCGCCCGCCGTCCCGTCCGAAGAAAAGAAACTGGTGACGCGCCTGGGCTCGTTGAGATACCCCATGATCGCTATAGGCGGGGTCGGCGGAAGCCATGTCCGTGTCGGCTACGATGGCAAACAACCCGTCGAGTCCGCCTTGCTCCTCGTTCTTCTCGTAGGCGACCTTCTCGCGCCGTCGTTGTCGATTTCGACAGTGACCTTGTCGCCCCGGAAAAAGAGGACCGCCTCCTGCTCTTCCTCTCGGAGTTCGCCGACGCGCTGGCCGTTCTCGTAGATCACCCGCCGGCTGGAATCCCAAGGAAAGGTGCCGGGTTCCTCACGGATCTCGCGCTCCTTCGTCATTCCGAACACCGGCTCAAAACAAACTGCCGCAGTATACATTGGGACGGGCATTATCCGAAGGGCTTCCCGCCGGCCGCCTCGGAACCCAAAAGGAGGAGGGGCGCAGTAGGGGCGCCCGTTGCGGGTGTTAAGGCACCGCCCGCTGGCCTGCGCGCTACACAGCGCCATGTTCCCAGGATCGCGCCTCACGGAGGGGATATGCGTCCAGGAACGCGGCGCTCAAAACGAAGAGACCCCGGTTCGCACCGGGGCCGTCATCACGCGGCGAGCCGCACTCGACGCCGCGCCCTGTCGAGCGCGGACTCCTCGCGAGCGCATTGCTCGAGCTCGCGCTCGAAACGCTCGAAGATGGGGATGAGCCACTCCTCCCCTGCCTCGATGAGCCCGGCAATGACGTCCAGGGCCCGCTCGATGCGATGCCTGTCCCGCATGTCCGCGCGCTCCGGTTGCTGAGCGGCCGGGGCGGGAGAGTGGGACGAGGCAGCGTGTGTTATATCACGGTCTGGGACGAAGATCGTGGGCGGCGCCGCCGGTTGGTTGCCGCTTGGTGAAGGGGAAGTTGGTCGGTCCGGTGGGCGCGACGGATATTAGAGGCTTTTCGCGCGGTCAGTCGGCGAGGAGATCCCGCGCGGCGCTGGGCCGGTCGCGGCAGTCTTGGCCGGCGTCGCAAAGGTCCACAGTGTAGGCGGCGACCTCGCGCTGCGTCTCCGTGCTTAAAACATCGGACTTCATCTCTCCATCTTTCTCGTGTCCATCGCGATCTTCGAAGAGGAACTGGGCTAAGAAAAGACGCCGCCCACCGCACGGGAGGTGCTAATCCGGATTATGCACCAAAGGCTGGCGGGCGGAGATCAAGCATCACAGCGGGATCTCCTCTCTGAAGAGGAGATAGGCCCCTGGCGGGCTTGAGGGGGTGGCGTGATGCACGTCACCGTCTCCCCACTCAACCCCCGCTGCGAGGTCCGCTCCGCCGGATACGCCGAGCTCGACCAGATCCTGCGGGAGATGGTCGAGCCATTGTGGGACGACTCGCTCCTCTCCTGTGAGCTGCGCGCGGGGATCATCGGCGAACTCAGGCTGGCGATCGACATGGTGCGGATTAGGCTTGCCATGGAGCGCGTGCTGGAAGACTGCTGCAATCATGTCGGGGCATGGCGGACGGGGATGGCCTTCGGCCGGATCAGTCCCGGGCTCTTGGCCCACCATAGGCTGCGGATCGAGGCGGCACGCGGCGCCTGACCAGGCAATCTCCTATCAACCTCTCCCCGATACGCCTGCCGAGCGAGGGCGAGAGAAAGACCGAGATGACAGACGAAGAGATGGACCGGGCGGTGGCGCAGGCTGCGATCCGCGCCCGGATGATGAGCGCCCATCTGGTGGCTGCCGAGCTTCAGGAGACTCTCCAGAGCGGCGCGATGGCATTCACCAAGATCGAGACAAGATCGACCAATCAGTCTCGTGCGACAACCTGATGACCTGGACCGTCAAAGTCGAGCATGGGGAAGCCGTCGCAAGGAAGTCGGGGAGGGTAGTGGCGCTCGAGGTGCTTCCCTCAGAACGCGTGCGCATCTGGTCCTATGATAACCTGCCCGGCCCGAGCTTCTTCGAGCGCGCATGGATCGAAGAGGAGACCTGGTGGTCAGACCCACATTTCGAAGGTGTAGAGGAGGTCATCGAGCAGATGATCAAGAAGAGTCCGGGCCTGTCTGAACACGCGAAATTGATCCACTTGGGTAAGATCTGGAAAAGGAAGCCTACCAGCCCACCTTGAAGACCAACAGCGCAAGCCGTCACGCCGCCTGCCGCTCCAGCACGAGACCGAGAAACGACCGAAGGTCCATCAGCCAAGCCTGCTGGGCAGGCTTGAAGGTGGTGTGCAGTGGGCGCGGGATCACGAGGCGGGAATCCTTCGCCCTCATCTCCGCCGTCTGGTTTTCGGAGATCCACCGAGAAGGGTTCGGCCACGCCATGCCGTGGCTTCCAGCGACGGCCGCGCCCACGGCATTTCAGCTTTGTTCGCGTTCATCCAGCGCTTGGCTGCCGGCGGAAGAGAGCCGACGACCGGCGAGGGATGGTGCGGGGGCGTGTTCCAGACCGGATGGCTTAGCGTCACCATAAGACATCGCATGCAGATGCAGCGTGTCGGTCGGCCGACGCCGGGGTGTGCCGCGTCCTCGGGCTCGACGAGACAGAACTCGTCGCCGGTGTTCGCCGAAACGCCATAGGAGAACTCGACGAACACATGTCCGCCGCGGTTCAGGACGACAAGGGCGAGCGATGCGCGGCGAGCGGGCTCGACGAACGGGTCCGCCTCCGCGCACGGGAAGCGGAACAGCGCGACGTGGCCGGGCCGCAAGGTGGCGCCCCATACCGGCATTGGCGCGAGCGTTTTCGATGTTCGGAGCATCATCCGTCTCCTGACGGTGGAAGGAGACGCAAACGGCGGATTCCCTCTTTTCCGAGAGCTGGTTCGGCGCGCGCGTTGTCGAAGCGCGGGCGATCGACCGGCTCTGCGCTTCAGAACTGCCTCCGACTTCTGCCCTTCGCGTTGCTTCCGCCGCGCCCTCCGCCTGGACGCCCGGGTCCAGCTCCGCGGCTTCGTGCTCCGAGCATTCCCGTTCGATAGCAGCAACCTTGCGGTCCACGTAGGAACGCGCGAGCCGCTCCTGACGCTGGGCGAACGACTCCGCCTTCTCTTCCGCCTTCTCTTCCGCCTTCTCTTCTGCCGGCGGCAAGAGGCCGGCGCAGGAGAGCCGCTCTTGGGCCATTGGAAAATACTGTTCGGACGGCTCGCAACCGGCGAAGCGCCTGCCACCCGTCAGCGCGGCCACGCCCGTGGTGCCCGAGCCTGCGAAGGGATCCACCACAAGGTCGCCAGGGCGCGAGTGCTTCCAGATCAGTCGCTTGATCAACGCAAGCGGCTTCTGTGTCACGTGGAAGCGTTCCTTTTTCGGGGCACTCGGTTCGAAGTAAACACCATCGTCGTAAGCGCTGTTGAATGTGGCTCTTGAGCCCTTGACGCATACAATGGCGATCTCGCGCGCATTGGTCAGGTAGCTTCTCTTTGAGTTGAGCGGCACCGGGTTCGTCTTGATCCACTCGATGAGCCGAACTTTGCTGAACCCGTTTGCCTCGAGCATCTCGCGGAGCGTCGTGATCTTCCAGAGGTCGAAGAAGACGATAGCAGTTCCGCCTGGCCGAAGGACGCGCGCGATCTCCCGAACGGCATCGGCGAGATCGGACAGGCTGAACGCCTCTTCGGTGTCCCAGTCCCCGAAATGCGTTCTTACGCCGAGCCGCTTCTCGCCACGCTTGACATGCGTGAATCCGCTCTCGCGCGAGATCAGGTAGGGAGGGTCTGTCAGCACCAGATCCACGCTTCCGGGGGCGAGGCTCTGAAGAAATGGTAAAGCAGTCAGCTGGCGAAAATCAAAGGTAGCCCGAGTGGCTTCGGGCGTTGCGGGCTTTGTCAAGGTGGCAGGCATCGTCGGCTCCATGTTGTGAGCCGAAAAGCTTGGCTTGATGCCAAATTGCAGAAGACGGACGCGGTCCCCGCCGTGGCGCAATTATTTGATTCTAATGGGAAATCGACCTTTGCTGCATTTACCTAAATTGCGGCCTATGCCAGATGCGGGCGCGAGAGCTGTGCATATGGCATTGGCTGCAGCCAAGGGCTGAAGGGAAGACGCCCCAGGCGCCGGAAGAGCGAGTTGGGGATGCCGCTTGGAGCGCGTCGATCAGGGTGATGCTGGCGCGACAATCTGGATGAGAGCGACGCGCCGATGTCGGACCGCAGGGAGGTCGTAG